>CAZFZW010000155.1:0-3020 GCA_964523465.1 uncultured Clostridium sp.
GACAACGGCTACACAGGGACTCAATTTGAACGTCCCGCATTTGATGAAATGATGCAGGATATGAAAGCGGGAAGAATTAACTGTATCGTGGTAAAAGACCTTTCCCGTCTGGGTCGAAATTATCTGGAAGCTGGAAATTATCTGGAGCAGATTTTTCCATTCTTCAAAGTGCGGTTTATTTCTATTACTGATGGATATGACAGCATTTCCCCCGACTTTACAGATGAAGCCCTGATTATCCCATTGAAGAACATCATCAACGAGGGATATGCAAAGGACATTTCCATGAAAGTATCCTCTGCGATTGCGACCAGAAAACGGCAGGGAAAATTTATGGGTAAATACCCGCCTTATGGTTATCTGAAAAATCCAGAGGATAAAAACCAGTTAATGATTGATCCGGATACTTATAAAAATGTACAACGGATTTTCATGCTTAGGTCGCAGGGAATGGCACTCGGAGCGATTGCCAAAATGCTGAATGAAGAACAACTCTCCTGTCCGACACGTTATCTTTTAGAAAAAGGGATTTCCAAAGAAAAACGCTATGCAGAATCCTACTGGGACAGAAATTCAGTTAGGCGATTGTTGAGAAATAAAGTTTATCTCGGAATGATTGTGTTTGGAAAAGAAGAAAGTTCCTTTGCGAAAGGGATTAAACGCCATTCTATTCCTGAAGAAGAATGGCAAGTTGTAGAAGGAACACATGAACCTATTATAACAGAGGAACTTTTTGAAGTTGTTCAGAATATACTTGATAAGAGTAAACAAGATTTTTATGACATGACTGGAATCAATGAGGATTACCAACCGGAAAATTTGTTTCGAGGGATTGCTAAATGTGGTGATTGTGGACGAGCTATGAAAATGTCGAAATTTGTTCGTGTGGCAAAGTCTGGTGAAAAAAGATATAGTGCAGTATATGAATGTTGTCGGCATAAAAATCTTTATGACTATTCTTGTCCGCAGAAAAGTATTCACAAGGAAGAAATGGATACCGCAGTAGAAGAAGCCATTCGGTATCATATCCGGTTATTTTTAGATACGGAAAAAGTGATTGCAGACCTGAATAAGAAATCTTCAGTACGACAGGCGGCTGTCAGCTTGCAAGATGCTATGAAGAAAAAGCAGCGGCGAATCGCAAAGGTAGAGCAGATGTCCTGTGGCATTTATGAAGATTATCAGGAAGGTATCTTAACTGAAACAGAGTACCTGAACCTGAGAAAAAGCTATGCAGATGAAGTGATAACCTTAACAAAAGAGATAGATGCTCTGATGCAGGAACAGTACCAATATGAGGAAGATTTTCATGCAGTCGGTTCACTTTCAGAAATCGTTCATCGGTATGCAGGCTTTCAGGAATTGACCCGTGAAATCATTGAAACCTTTATTGCGGAAGTTCGGGTACATACAGGCGGCAAGCTGACAATTCTCTTTCGATTTGAGGATGAGTTCCAAACGCTGCAACAAATCGCTCATCTGAGAAAGGAGGTATAAGCGATGAATGAGAAATCTTATGTTGTAGCTCTTTATACACGAATGTCAAAGGAAGATGATGATGTCGGAGTCTTTGGCAACAAAGAGGAAAGTAACAGCATTACCAATCAGAAAATGCTCCTGTATGATTATCTGAATACCCATCCAGAATTTCAGGGATATGAAGTGATGGAATTTTGTGATGACGGTTTCAGCGGTAAGCGTCTGGATCGACCGCAGTTCAATGAAATGATGGATTGTGTCAGACAGGGAAAAATCAACTGCATTATCGTGAAAGACTTTTCTCGTTTTTGCAGAGATTATATTGAAATCGGTAATTATATTGAACAGCTTTTTCCGTTTCTGGGTATCCGTTTTATTGCTGTCACGGATAATTATGACAGCAAGGACGGCGGTACAGAAACAGCGGGTCTGGAAGTGGCTTTTAAGAATTTCATTGCTGATTTTTACAGCCGTGATACTTCCAAGAAACTCCGAAGTGTCCGAAGCGAAATGGCAAAGGAAGGAAAGTTCGCCAGTGCAAATGCTCCTTATGGGTATTTGAAATCGCCGGAGGACAAGCATAAGCTGATTGTGGATGAAGAAGTCGCACCAGTCATTCGCAAAATATACCAGTTAAAATTAGCTGGACTTTCTGCATTAAAGATTACCAAGATGCTGAATGAAGCGGGGATTCCTTCTCCTGCACAGTACGCACTTCAAAAAAAGCGTGGAATGGATTGGAGAAGAAAAAACAGTATTTCCGGTTGGGATTCCGCAAAAGTGATTGCCATTTTGAAAGATGAACGCTATGCTGGAAATATGGTTTCCCTGAAACGCACACTCAAAGGAATTTATGGAAAAGATACTCCGATTGAGAAAGCGGATTGGGTCAGGGTTGAGAACACCCATGAGGGAATTGTTTCTTATGAGGATTTTCTTCGTACTCAGGAAACTTTCAAGGTATATCAAAAGGGTCAGCCGAAAGAGATTGACCGAACCAATGCGTTTGAATGTGGGCATTGTGGTCGAAAGCTGTCACACAGCCGTGACCGAAAAAAGCTGATTTGCAGATATGGCGAAGTCAATCCGCAGGCGGTTTGTGGTGGTGCTGCTTATTCAGATACAAAGCTGCGAGAAGCAGTTATGAGTGCGTTACAATGGCACTTTGAACAGTTTCTCCATTGGGAGCAGCTGCGAAAGGTACAGCAGGAAAAGGAAGAAGCTGATTTAGATACTTCTCTCTATGAAAAGAGTATTGCCAACTTTGAGAAGAAGAAAACCCGTCTTTATGAGAAATACCGTGAAGGTGACATCACAAAAGACGAGTATCTGGAACAGAGGAACAGTATCAATGCCGAGATGGAAGAACTGCAAAACAAGGTTCAGGCAATTCAAGCCAGACGGATGATGCAGAAAAATGACAATGCAAGGGTTCATCTTCTTTCTGAACTGGTGCATCAATATCAAGATGCTAAGACACTGACAAAAGAACTGGAACGAATTTTCGTTGAGCAGGTTCTGGTGTATGATGCAGAGCATAT
>CAZFZW010000156.1:0-3007 GCA_964523465.1 uncultured Clostridium sp.
CCCGTGCGGTGTGTGATGATCCGCGCTCACTTTGCGATGAGCAGATAAAAATAATTATAGAGCAGGGTGGACTCATCGGACTTAACTTCTGCCGCAAATTTTTGGGCACACAGGGCACAAGAGAAGAACTTCTCCGTCATGCTCGGCACATTCTCTCGCTGGGCGGCGAGAATGTGCTCTCGATAGGCTCTGATTATGACGGGTGCGAGATGTCACGGGAACTTTGCGGAATCGAGAGAATCCCCTCGATTTATGTCTATTTTGAGGAAAACGGCATCCCCGAAGAGCTGTGCCGAAAAATATTTTTTGAAAATGCCTCGCTCTTTTTTGAAAAAGTTTTACATAACGGACACGATATGATATAATAAAATGTAATTTAAAGCGAAGGATGATTCTTTATGCGCTATACGAGTACAAGAGATAAGAGTGTTGATGTAAGCTCGTCGTGGGCGATAGCTCAGGGTATCTCGGCGGACGGCGGACTTTTTGTGCCTGTCGAAATTCCGAAGCTTAGCCTTGATGATATATCGTCGATGGCGAATATATCATATGTTGAGCGTGCCAAGCGTGTGCTTTCTCTCTATCTCACCGATTTCACCGAAGAGGAACTTGCCTACTGTGTAGAGGGTGCTTACGGTGAAAATAAATTTTCTTCCGAGGATATAGCTCCTCTGCACGAGCTGAAAAAGGGCGAGGAGATACTCGAGCTGTGGAGAGGCCCTACCTGTGCGTTCAAGGATATGGCACTTCAGATGCTCCCGAGACTTATGACTGTGTCGGTCAAAAAGGCGGTCGGTGAGCGTGAAACGGTGATTCTTGTCGCAACTTCGGGCGATACCGGCAAAGCGGCGCTTGAGGGTTTCAAGGATGTTGAGGGCACGAGAATACTTGTGTTCTATCCCGATGACGGTGTAAGCCCCATGCAGAAACTTCAGATGACCACACAGGAGGGCGAGAATGTCGCAGTCTGTGCCATAAAGGGCAACTTCGACGACGCTCAAACCGGTGTCAAGTCGATATTCACCGATAAGGAGATCGCAAAGAAGCTTGCCGAGCACGGCATGGCATTTTCCTCTGCTAACTCTATTAACTGGGGTCGTCTTGTTCCTCAGATAGTTTATTACTTCTCCGCTTATTGCGATATGCTGAGGTTCGGCAGACTTTCGGCAGGGGAGAAGATAAACATAGTCGTTCCCACAGGTAATTTCGGCAATATTCTTGCCGCTTATTATGCCCGTGAGATGGGACTGCCTGTTAACCGCCTCATCTGTGCCTCCAACAAGAACAGAGTGCTCACGGACTTCTTTGAGACAGGCGTTTATGATGTCAACCGCAGTTTTTATACAACTTCTTCGCCATCTATGGATATTCTTATTTCGAGCAACCTCGAGCGTCTGCTGTTTATCGCAAGCGGATATTCGGATGAGTTTGTCCGAGAGATGATGGACAGCCTTAAATCACACGGCAAATACACCATGCCCGAAAATGTTATGGATGTAATAAACTCCGTGTTCTGTGCAGGCTGCTGTGACGATGAGGGCACAAAGGAAACAATACGCAGAACCTTCGAGCAGTACGGCTATCTGTGCGACACGCATACGGCGGTGGCTGTCGATGTGTATGAAAGATATGCCGAAAAAACCGGCGATACTACGCCGAGCGTTATCGCCTCGACCGCAAACCCCTATAAGTTCAGCCACAGCGTACTCGATGCCGTGAAGCCGGGTGCTTCGCAGGGGCTTGATGAGTTTGAAATGGTGAATATGCTCAAGAGCGAGACAAATGAAAGCTGCCCCCGTCAGCTTGCGGATCTCAAGGACAAGACCGTGAGATTTGCCGATGTCTGTGACAGGGACAGCATGGAGAAGGCTGTATTCAGACTTCTTAAAATATGACCCGGGGTGTTCCCCGATTTCGGATTTACTTGCAGCCCTGCTTTGTGCGGTCAAGCTCAAAGGTCGCACAAACAGTCTCGTTGCACGAGCAGGCGTTTGTGTTGCCTATCTCGATATGACCTGCGGTACACTTGTAGTCGTCCGCATGGTGGACACAGTTGCAGGCGTTGCAGCGAATATCCTTGATAACCTTATCCATTTTTGTTACCTCCGAAGTTTTTTGCGGCATTGCCGCTGAACTTAGTCTGCCCCACGGTCAGCCGATTATTATAAATGAAAGGAGAACACAATGTCACTTTTTGCGATTGCGGATACGCATCTTTCCCTGTCTGCGGACAAGCCGATGGATATTTTCAGCGGCTGGAGCGACTATGTTGTTCGCCTTGAGAAGAACTGGCGTGCTGTCGTCGGCGAGGACGATACCGTGGTTATTCCCGGAGATGTGTCGTGGGCGATGTCACTTGAGGGAGCAAAAAAAGATTTTCTTTTTCTCGAGTCGCTCCCCGGTAAAAAGCTGCTGATGAAAGGCAACCATGACTACTGGTGGAACACGGCAAGAAAAATGGAAATTTTCTTCAAGGATAATGGCTTTGAATCGCTCAACATAGTCCACAACAACGCCGTCAGAGTCGGAGACATATCCGTTTGCGGCACGAGGGGCTGGTTCTTCGATGCCGAGGAGGATGCGGATAAAAAAGTGCTCCTGCGTGAGGCGGGCAGGCTGCGTACCTCGATTGAACAGGGCATATCGCTTGGCGGTGAGCCGGTGGTATTTCTCCACTATCCGCCGATAACGCAGGACAGGGTGTGCGAGGAAATATACAATGTCCTTGTCGAGTACGGGATAAAACGCTGCTACTACGGTCATCTTCATTCATATGCCACAAAGAGTGCTTTTGAGGATGAAAAAGACGGAATCAAATTCTCGCTCATTTCCGGCGACCACCTCGAATTTTTGCCAAAGCTTATCCAAAAGCAGCCGTGAATACGGATTTATTTTGAATTTTTCCCCGAAAGTCGAGAAAAAATCTTACTTTTAGCAGAAAATATAAAATAAAGTGTAGAAATTTTAACATATCTCTGTTATAATCTTAGAGTTACCTGTATAGTAA
>CAZFZW010000157.1:0-3005 GCA_964523465.1 uncultured Clostridium sp.
CCGTTGCGTAGTTGAGGACAGAGTTGATTATCTTTTGCATATCTGCATTGCGCTGTGCTTCGGTTCTGCCCGAGCCCTGCCTGTCCTTGTATTTCCAGTCATTGGTGTCAATGCTCCACTGGATAAGCGGCTGGTCAAAGTCCTGCTGAATGCCCTTGTAGTCGCCGTAGGGCACTCTGAAAAGCGTAGGCTCAACGCCCAACACATCCTTGATTATGGCGTTGGTCTTGTTTATCTCCTGCTTTCGCTCGGCGGCGCTTATCTTTCTGAGGTTTGCGTGGCTCCACGAGTGACTGCCTATTTCGCACCCCATTGAATATGCACGCTTAACCTCTGCCGAATAGCTGCCGACACGGGTACCCAGCACAAAGAAAGTCGCCTTACCGTCATATTTTTGCAGGGTATCGAGTATGCGGTTGGTGACGGTCTTGCTCGGCCCATCATCAAAAGTGAAAGCGATATATTTCACTCCGGCAGGGAGCGACGGTCTTTGTGATTTTGTCGTCTCAACACCGCTCGGTGCCGTACTCTCCTCGCTCGGCTGCACGCCCGCACTTCCGTAAAGCGTCTTTAGCACCTTAGTCACAAATATTTCGGGAATATCCTTGTAAGCAAACACGGCCTCGGCACACCCCTTATCATAACCGAACAGCTCGTCGGCGTCGAAATAGAAAGTGATATTTTCGCTGTCGAGCGAAAAGCGTGTGAAATTACCGTTTTCGCCTGACACACCGTTTTTGAATTTTTCCGTTCCCGTCTCCGAATTGAACAGGCGGTTGGCCGTGAAATATTCAGTCACTTTCCGACTGACGATTGCACGGTAATTTTCCGAGAAGAACTCCTTTTCACTCACCTGCTTGCCACTCTTCAAATCAAAGAGCATTGTCTTTATGCAATCGGTTTTAAGATTGTTCTCGGGTATATCGGTCTTTATCTCAAAAACCAAGCTGACAAACTTGTTCTCGCCGCCATCTGTTACGAGATAACTCCTGTAATCGGCAGTCATATTCGGCAGTTCGCCCTTGCCGCTCAACCGCTTGACATCCTCAACAAACGAATCGGCTATTCCCTGAGCCGCCGCCTTTATCTCGCTGTCGATGCTCTCTACGCCTATCGACGGATAGTGAATACCATAGGCATAGTTTTCCTCATAAGTTATCATGGACTGGGTGTGTCCAACTTCCCTGTCCTGCGCCGTGTGCTGAAATTTCAGTTCTAGCTGTTCTTTTTCCTTTGTATCCTCGACTCTGCACGCCGAAAAACTCATCACGAGCAGAAAAGCCATTATTATTGCAAAGCTATTCCGAATAAGTTTTTTCATAAGTCTTCCCTTTCCGAAAGAGCGGATATTGTTCTGACAAGATTTATTATACAACAATTCTATTCATTAGTACAGGCAAACTGACCTGTTTTTCCGCAAAAAGAGTATGTCCGACAGTATTTTTTTAATTTTAAATGACAAAAAGTCCCGTCAGCGGCGTTATTTTTCTATTTTAGAGTAACAATTTCCCGCAACTTTTGTATAATAAAATATCTTCATTTTTAAAGGAGCGATCCTTATGACAAAGGTAGTCAAATTCGGCGGCACATCGCTCGCCGAGGCAAAGCAGTTTTTAAAGGTTGCCGATATTATCAAGGCCGACCACAGCAGGCGTTATGTCGTGCCCTCCGCACCGGGCAAGCGTTTCAGCTCAGATACAAAAGTTACAGATATGTTCTACTCCTGCTACGACATAGCCTCGAGAGGCGGCGACTTCTCCGACATATTTGAAAAAATCAAAGCTCGCTATAATGATATAATTTCCGAATTGAATCTCGATATGTCGCTTGAGGATGACTTCGAGCACATTCGTTTTAACTTCATCGGCCGTGCAGGTCGAGATTATGCGGCATCACGAGGCGAATATCTCAACGGTAAAATCGTCGCAAAACTGCTTGGTTTCACTTTCATTGACGCTGCCGATGTTATCTTCTTCGATGAGAGCGGAAAATATGACCCGAAGCGCACAATCCCCGTTCTCAGAGAGCGTCTGAGCTACACCGAATACGCGGTCATTCCCGGTTTCTACGGTTCAATGCCCAACGATACTATCCGCACTTTTTCAAGGGGCGGCTCGGATATAACGGGTTCTATTGTTGCCGCAGCAGCCGATGCGGATCTTTATGAAAACTGGACAGACGTTTCAGGTTTCCTCTTTGCCGACCCCCGTGTGGTCGAGAATCCCGAAGTCATGAAAACCGTCACATACAGAGAGCTTCGTGAGCTTTCATACATGGGTGCTACCGTAATTCACGAAGATGCGATTTTCCCCGTAATGCAGAAGAAGATTCCGATAAGAATCAAGAACACCAACGCCCCTGAGGATGCAGGCACTCTCATCCTCGCCGACACCGACGAACCGGCAGACTACACAGTAACGGGAATCGCAGGCAGAAAGGGCTTTTCTTCGATAAACATCGAAAAATACCGCATCCACGACGAATGTGGAGCGGTTCGCAAAATGCTCGAGGTGCTTGAGGAGCACGGTGTAAACTTTGAGCATATTCCCTCGGGAATCGACAACTTCAGCATAGTCGTTGAAACCCAGAGCCTCGGAGACGAGACAGACGACATTATTTATGACATAAAAAAGATAACCTCCGCAAGCAGCGTAACTGTTGAAAACGGAATCGCACTCATAGCTGTCGTCGGCCGCTCGATGCGAGCCACAAGAGGTGTTGCGGGCACGATATTCTCAAGCCTTGCAAAGGAAAATATCAACATCAAGATGATCGACCAGGGCTCGAGCGAGATAAATATAGTCATTGCCGTTGCCGAGCGTGACTATGAACGCACAATCAACACGATATATTCGGCATTTGTAAAGTAAAACATCACATAAACAGCAACAGGCGATGTGTCACTCAAAGACACATCGCCTGTCTTCATCTGTATAGATACGACACATAAAAAAAAGCACCGCAGAGGTTATCTGCGGTGCTTCGATTAACTTTGGATCTCGTCA
>CAZFZW010000158.1:0-2992 GCA_964523465.1 uncultured Clostridium sp.
GCCATCCGTTCTTCACCGGCAAGCAGAAGCTCGTCGATACAGGCGGACGTGTTGACCGCTTCAAGAAGCGTTTCAATATGGCTGAGAACAACAAATAATCAACTCATCAGAAGATGGGCGGCGTAGGAGTTTATCCCACGCCGCTTTTTCCTTTTTCGGAGATAAGTGCCAAGCATTGTTAATGCTATTTTTCTCAAAAAGACTTGTAATGACGTCGGAATAGCGTTATAATGACATTGTTGTAATCCTTTTGTAATCTTTTTTAAGGGGGCGAAGCAATGGCAGGGAAAAAGGGAAACACCGCAGACCCCGCTTTGCACAGCTCAAAGTCTGCTGACAAAAATGCGGACGAGCTTAAAAACAAAATAGAAGACACTGAAAAATATACGGGAATTTTCGACAGTATCGATGTTGACAGCGACTATGATGACATTCTCGCAGATTATGAGGAAACTCTCGATAAACGTACAAAGGCCGCCATGGCGAAGGTCGGCGGCGAGGATTCGCAGGAAGAAGTAAGCTGCGATATGATTCAGGCGGATGATATTGTTTGCGACAATGTCGATGTACCTTCGGAGGAAGTTAAGTCGGATGATAACTTTGCCGAGACGGCAAAGGCGAAACGCAGAGAACGCTCTCGGGCGGTTGCGGATACTCTTTATGAGTATATCACCCTGTTCGGCCTTGCAATCGGAGACAGAGTTAAGCGTGCGCTCGACAAACCCAAAAAGCTCTGGCACACCATTTGCGGTTTCTTTGCATTCGTGTTTCGCTTCCTGTGGCTCGGATTTAAGAAGTTTATACATCTTATCACTCATACATTTGTTGAGCAGGTCAAGGACTTCAGATACGATGTCCGCAAGGCGTGTCGGTATCTCAAACGCAGCATACGCCACCCCAAGACCTTTGTTTCCGTATTCGGTCACTATGTCTCCAAGGCATTCGAGACACATACACAGCTTTTCAAAACCGTTGCCAATTTTGCTCTGCCCGTGCTTGCGGTCATAGCATTTGTTATAACTGTCAATTACTGGAGCAGTGTCACCTTTGCGCTCAAAGTAAGCTATGATAACAAGGAACTCGGTTATATTTCGGATGAATCTGTTTATAACGAGGCGAAAAATGCGGCACAGGCACGAATGGTTTCCACTGATTCCGTCTCCGCAAAGCTTGTTGAGCCTAAATATGAGCTGTCGCTTGTCAGCGTGAACAAGCTTGTCAATTCGGATATACTTTGCGACCGAATTATCGAAAATTCGGAGAGCAATGTTGCGAATGCCTGCGGAATTTTCATTGACGATGAGTTCCTCTGTTCCGTCAAAAACGAGACGGATGCAACGAGCGTATTCAACGCAATATTGGAAAAACATAAAGTCTCGGATGAAAACAGCTTTGTTGACTTTGTGGAAAAGGTTGAGTATGTCCAAGGGCTTTATCCCGACGAGGAATCCACTATGTGGGACGCTTCAAAGCTCAAGGCAAAGCTCAACGAGACAAAACAGGCGAAGAAGTATTATACTGTCAAGGACGGAGATACCATATACGGTATCGCTATAGCGAACGGACTTACGGAAAAACAGCTCATAGCACTCAATCCCAATATAGGCGATAATATTTATACGGGCGACCAGCTTGTTATTTCAAACGAAGTGAACTATGTCCGAGTCAAGGTTATGAAAACCGAGACGAGAACGGTTGATGTCGCATATGATGTTGAAAAGACGAACGACGCTTCGCTCTTCAAGGGCACTTCCAAGGTTACACGCAAGGGTGTAAAGGGCGAGGATACCGTTACTGAGCTTGTCACTTATATCGACGGTCAGCGTGTCTCATCTCAGGAAATATCGAGAGTGAGGACGAAAGAACCTGTCACCGAAAAGGTCAAGGTCGGCACACGTTCAACCAGAGTCAACAGCAGCAGTGGTGGATATAATATCAGCGTCTCCGCAAGAGGCTTTGTATGGCCCGCACCTGCCTGCACATATATTTCGTCGCCTTATGGTTGGCGAATCCTCTACGGCAGAAGCGATTTCCATACCGGTATCGACTTAACGCTTCCCGGCGGCGGTTCGACAGGAGCTGTCATAGTCGCATCGCTTGACGGAACAGTTGAAAGTATACAGCGTACCAATACGGGTTACGGCAACAGCCTTGTGATTAACCACGGCGGCGGAGTTAAGACGAGATATGCCCACTGCCTCGCAGGTTCTATCTCAGTCAGCGTCGGCCAGCGTGTCACCGCAGGACAGGCGATAGCAAGAGTCGGCAGAACCGGTAATGCAACAGGACCGCATCTCCACTTCGAGATAATCATAAACGGCAGCACTGTAAACCCCCTGCCCTACATCAGATAACAAAAAGAGTGATACTCAAAAACGAGCATCACTCTTTTTTGCTTTACCTGCAAAGAACGCCTGCGAGCAAATTCGACAGGCGTTGAAGTTTTGTTATTCCGATTTGATCGTTGCGTCAAGGTCAAGACCCGAGTTTGGATTCTTGTTGAATTTCATTGTGGCGTTGTAGATGTAGAGGTATTCGCCCTGAGAGACTGTGACATTTGTCTCCCTGCTGATGCGTGTAAGGTCGGTTTTCACTGCGCTGTCGCTGTCTGTTGAGTCGGTATAGACTGCGTAATGCGATCTGCCGCTGCCGTCGGGGGTTATTTTGTATGTACCCGGTTCAATGTCAACGCCGACTTTGTACATACCTGCCGAATACACTCCGTTTGTGGGGGCAGGCATATTGCCCGAATCCTTTGCGGGGGTAAGCTCGCAGGCAGTGATTACAATATATCCGTCTTTTGCGATGGTATAATATGTGGGAACATCGATAAAGTTAAAGTCGCTTGAGAAGTTCTGGACATAGGGGTTGACACTGTGCTTGAAACTGAATCCGCCGTAGTTTGTGCCGGAGGTCTTTTTTGCAACGTATTCGCCTTTTGAAATGTCTCTGCCTATTTTGTAAACGCCGGGTGTGTACTTCCCGTTTGTTG
>CAZFZW010000159.1:0-2980 GCA_964523465.1 uncultured Clostridium sp.
ATCGTTATGAGTGGTATGAGGGTGAAAACGATAAAGTCTATTTGACAAAAATCGACTTTGCTACGGGCGTAATGACGATAGAAGATGAAGTGTCAAGCGCAAGTCCGATGATCTATCTGTGTAAGCTTGACGAAGAAAACTTCATTTCTTATTATCATTATAAAGAGACGGCAATGAAAACGCCCTATTCCGTTATGACAACGCTGACGATATATAATGTTGACGGCACGAAAAATGAGATTATCAAAGAGGGCTACGAAAACAGCACAAAGTGGTATAACAGCAAAGGCGTGCTGTTTGAGAGATTCTTCTGCGATAACGGTGTAATTTACGGACTTGAGCACGGTCAAAAGGACGGCGAGGAATTTTACAGACTTTGCACACTTGACCGTGACGGCAATATAACCGGGAAAAAAGAGCTTTCGGGTCTTGATAAAATCGTAGGTTCGGATTCGTTTGTGGTGATGGAGAAAAGGGGCGATTATCTTGCGTTTCGTCTTTACAACGGCCTCGTCAACTGCGTATGCCGTATATCGACAGACGGAACAGTTCAGACCGTCATGCTCGGAAGCACTACTGCAAAATGTGCGTGGGCTGTAACAGACAATTATGTTTTTCTTTTGGAAAGCAATGTTGACCCGGGCAGCGGAAAAGTGAGAAAAGAGCCGTGCCCTGTCTATGCCGTAAATGCAAGAACGGATGAGATAACCGAGATAGCAGTTGATGTTCCGGTGAATGAGGCAGCTTTTGAATTTATCGAAGCGGTTGCTGATGACACGGTTGTATTGTCGTACTGCGAAAACGGCAGCTATGATTCATTGAAACTTTTTCAGTTTTCACTCAGCGAAAATGACATAAAATCAGTCTCATAAAAACGAAAGAGCAGGAGCGAAATGCGCCTGCTCTTTTCTGTTCTCATATCCGAAAACTCAGCCGAGCTGAGTTACCCAATAAACTTTTTTAAATCCACTCTTTGATTATCTGTGGATTGTCGAAAACCCCGTCAATAGCCTTGAGGAAAGGCACTACATCGCCCATATCGAGCGCACGGTGGTCGAATACGACCGTAAACGGAAGCTTTTTGCCGGCCTTTACAGTGCCGTCTGTCTCGTCAACTATCGCCGTGTCACGAGGAGCACCTATGCCTATTGCGGCGACCTGCGGCGGAATTATCTCAAGCAGACCGCAGATTCCGTCCCATGACTTGTAAAGTGAACCGAGGTTTGACACTGTGACCGTGCCCTGCTCGAGGTCGTGCAGGGTCAGTCTGTCACACTCGGGGATTTTGAGATATTCTTTCTTTGCCTTGCCCGAGAGGGTCTTTACTCTGTGCTTGCCCGTCTTTGAGCCGATAAGTCGGGTAATGGCCTGGACTATCTTGCCCTGCGACAGACCTGTTAAGGTGTCGTGCAGTGACACATCGAACATAACCTGCGACATATCGGAGTTCTTTGCTCTGCGCTGAACATCGGCGAGCGTGTCACGAATCTGCGAAAGGCTTTTGCTCTCCATGCTGTGCAGATTTATTGTCATCATTTCGCCCGACTCAAGGAGCATGGGCATTGAAATGTTGACTTCTTCAAACTCTTTTATGCATCCTCTGACGAGACGGCGATTGAACTCAATGTGTGCGTTCATTGCAGGGCACGCCTTGAGTGCCTCTGTGACTATTTTGAGAAGAACTGCGTTGAGGGAGATTTTCTCATCTGCCGAGCGACCCTGGTTTATCTCTTTAAAGACCTTTAAAAACTCGGTCGCCTCCGGCTCGTTTGTCAGCACAACATGGGGAATTTCACGCCAACTCTGTGCTGTCATATTTGCAATTATCTTTCTGTTTATTCCAAAATGCTCCGTCCTGCGGACGGTGAGAGACTGTTTCATTTGTTTGGTTCACCTTTAACTTTCCGTGGTCAAAACCACTGTTAAAAGTATATCCTACCGAAACAGTGTGTACAAGGAACAAAATACAACAATGTGTACAAAATGCAACAGATATACCAAAATATGTTGCAAAAAACTATTAACAAATTAAAAATATTTTCTAAACCCGTTGAAATATATACTTGTGACTAATTGAACGACATCTTTCGGGTCAGCTCTGAGCCCGTCTCTTGTCCACTCGGCGATTACGCCGACTATACCGTTAAAGAATGCGACATACATCCACTGGTACTGCTCGTCGGTTATCTCGGGGAAGAACTTTTTCCATTTTACATATGTCCTGTCGTGGTTTTCTTTGAAAAGGTTAGAGAGAAGATTTCGTCTTATTTCGCAGTTGAGCAGATAGTTGCAAAGGTCGGAATTTCTCTTGACCACCTCAAATATGCCGAGAATGGCGGCGTCGAAAACGGTAGAATCCATTTTTTCTATCTGACCGTTTATCTCGGCGGCGAACTCGTTTTCAATGCTCTGCATAAGGTCGTTGATGTCAACATAGTGGCGGTAAAATGTGCTGCGGTTGATGTCGGCAAGCTCGCAGATTTCACGCACGCTTATTTTGCTCATATCCTTTTGACTGAGCAGCTCGAAAAATGTACTGCGTATAACCGAACGGGTGTATGCCGTGCGTCTGTTGTGTGCTGAGCCTGCTGCCGGAACTGCCATCTTTATGTCACCTCAACTTAATTAATTTATATGATAATTATTTTATCACGCAGAGCGGAGTTTGACAAGAGCAAACAAAATTTTTACAATTTTAACACGAATTATATTTATATGAAAAAAGCAGTTGACAAATCCGAAAAACACTGCTAAAATAACTAAGTTGCCGTAATCGGCGACTAATCCTTGCTGCGTATAACGCAGCCAAAAGACCAGAAGGAGGTGCTTTAGAATGTCAGCAAACAACAACTATGAGGCAATGATGGTGTTCTCCGTCAAGAACGGCGAGGAGGGTATTCCTGCTCTTATCGAGAAGTTCAAGGATCTCATTGAGCAGAACGGCACTCTGGACAGCATTGATGAGTGGGGCAAGCGCAAG
>CAZFZW010000160.1:0-2958 GCA_964523465.1 uncultured Clostridium sp.
GCCGAGAGCAGGCAAAAATACGCAACCGAAAAAGTAATAGTCGGATATATATCCCCCACCTCAAGGCTATGGCGGTCAAAAATCGAAATAACGAACGGGAAATATCTCCAACCCAGCAGATAGCCCAAAATATGCTGTGACGACAGCACCGCAAAGCCGAGCACCTTACTGCCGCTGAGATTGAGCAAGAACAGCAACGAACCGCAGAAAAATCCATAACCGAGTTCAAGCACAAAAGCACAAAATGCCGCAAAGCAGGGTGACATTTCTTTGACAAACGAGCCGCCCTCAACATACAGATAAAAGGCATTGACATTGCCACTGTTTAAAATGTCATAAAACGGTGCACTCCACGCATTGCCCGAAAAAGAATCGAGTGAGACTGCCAAAACCGTGACCGAAAGCGAAAAGGCATAATATATGACGCATGACAGGAAAATGTAAATCAGTTTTCCCATTACCCACTGCAATCTTGACGAGCGCACAAGCGAATAGGTTGCACTCTGCTCGGTAAACGGTGCATCTGCAAGCAGGAGCAAAAGTCCTAAAAACATAAGTGTGTTAACAAAATAATCGGTGCTGTTATAAATAAACGGCTCTAACATCTGGAGCGGATCACCGCCGACAGCGGCAAAATCTTTGAGGGCGGACATTCTGAAAAGTGAAGCCACCGCACAGACCGCAAAGGCAAGAACTATACGCACATTTCCACGCCATGTGCCTAACTGCCAACGCATTACCGAAAGGCTCGCTCTCATTCGTTCAGCCTCCTTTTTGCAAAGACGGCAAACGCCGCCGTGCCGAGTGTCAACAGCACGCCCTGATAGATCAGCAGGAACGAAAAAGACGGCAATATATCAGGCAGGATCGTGTTAGCAGGACTAAACTCGGAAATATCCAATGCACCTGTCAAAAGATGCAAAAGATAAAACAGAACAAAAGGCCCGCAAAGTGCCACATATCTGTTGGGAATAGCGGCAGACAGAGCCGTGCCTATCACACCCCACACCACGCCGAATAAAAAAGCAAGCAAGATTATCACACCGACAGCGAGCAGACCTCCACCAATACCCTGACACGGCTCTAACATCGTGTCGGAAAGCGGCGAGCTTGAATGTCCGTCAGGGACAAAAGGCTTACACACGACAAGCATTATAAGCGCAAAAGCCGTCAGCGGAGCACAAGTTGCGACACCGGCGCAAGCCGCATTTGATATGAGGCGGTTTACGATATATCTTTTCCTGTCACCCGAGCGAACAAGCATAAAGCGCAGATAACCGCTGTTATACTCATCGCAAAAGCGAAACGCACCGGGCAAAACCGTTATTATCGGCGTGAATATCAGATAACCGCCAAGTGCAAGCGCAGAGAAAAGAAAGCTGATGTAATCCGTTTTGTTTGATGGCTCACCGAAAAAGCAGATGCTGAAATAGCCGACCTGCGGTTCAATCAGCAACACTAAGCCCAGTAGAACAGAGAGCAACATTCCGACTGAGCAAATCTGATTTTTTATATCCTTTAAAAGCATTGTCTCACCCCATTCAGGGCTTAATGACGGTGAGAGGATCAATTTCCGTGCCGTCTTTTTTCACCTCAAGGCTCAGGTGAGGGCCTGTGCCGTATTTACCGATAAATCCGAGCTCATCGCCCTGTTTGACCTTATCGCCTTTCTTCAAAGAGGACACAAGAGCACTGTATGTGAACACATAGCCGTTGGCGAAGTCAACCGTTACAAAAGGTGTATCGTAGTCGTTTTTGCCGGTTTCGGTTACTGTGCCGTCTGCCGCCGCCACGACCTTTGTGCCAAACGGTGCGGCGATTGAAATAAATTTAAGCTCCGAACTGTACTGCTTTGAAACACGGGTATTACCCGACACGGGCCACATAAAGCCTTTTTCACTGACCGATGCAGAAACCGAATTTGCTTTGGTACTCTGCTCCACAGAAGTCTGTGCAGAATTTTCTCCTGATTCGGTTTGCTTTGATGTATCGGCAGGTGATGCCGCCGACTCATTTTCAGGTGCATTACCGCCTGCGGAATCGGAAACATCTCCCTGTGAGGACTGCTCGGGTGCAGAGGTGTCGTCAGGCTGTTTTTCGCCCACACAGGCACACAGGCCCAACAGCATAACGACAGCTATCAACAATGACAACAATTTTTTCGTGCGGTTCAACATTTCAAATTCCTCCTTAAATTTAATTGGATTCATATCTGTTTATAAAGCTGTTGAATACAGCCTCTCCGGTCACGGCATTAATCGCAAAGTCATTTTCAAACTCCGTCTGTTTTTCGCAGTCGATGCAAAATCTCCAACAGGGAAAGACAGCGGAAGAAAAATCCGTCTGATTCTCAACCGACATATATTCGAAGCTTATTTCCTTTATATATACATCCTTTGCCGTCATCGCACTCGCCGCACTTTTCTGTAAAAGCAGAAGAACATTCTCAACATTCAAAAGCTTATCCGTTACATCCACGGGTGAACGAAGCTCCAATCTGCTCAGAAAGGCATTTGAAATACCTCTGCTATCAACTTCGACGCTGAAAACTGCGGTGTTTTGATCGGGACTTGCAAGCGGTATACCATCCACAAGCTGTATATACTCATAATAATAGCTTCCGAGCCGCTCCCTGCCGCCGTTATAGAAATACGGCTCTTCCACCGAAAAAGTAACGAGCGAGAAATCATCGAGCGAGAAAAGGTTCGCCGTCTTATCTGCAAGTGCTTTTGCATCCTCGGGCGAAATGTCACAGCCCTTTGCCCAACCGTCATGCAGAGAGGTCGGGCAGTTCGATGCACTCAAAACCATTGCGACATCAAATCTAAAGCCGCCTACCGTGAGTCCAAGCTCCGGCTCTTCCCCTGCTACGGCATTTTTATCGGGCGTAAAAAGAGGTGAACTGCCGGAAATAAAAATCTCCTCAAGTTCAGTCATATCATAAAACGGATAGGTTGC
>CAZFZW010000161.1:0-2919 GCA_964523465.1 uncultured Clostridium sp.
CGCCAAATCCGTCGATTGCGGATATTTCATCTTCCGTAGCGTTCATAAGCGAGTCGATGTCGCCGAAATGCTCCGAGAGAAGTTTTGCCGCCTTTTGGCCGATATGCCTGATTCCCAGTGCGAACAAAAGGCGTGAAAGGTCGTTTTGCTTTGAATGTTCGATTGCATCAACAAGATTGTTTGCGGACTTTTCCTGATGTCCCTCAAGTGCCATTATCTGCTCGGCGGTAATATCATAAATATCGGCAACGGTTTTGATAAGCTCGCACGAGACGAACTTCTCCGCCAGTGCATCTCCGAGACCATCAATATCCATAGCATCACGGGAGCAGAAATGAATGACATTTCGCAAAAGCTGTGCCGGGCACTCGGGGTTGACGCAGCGCACCGCCGCCTCACCCTCCTCACGGATAACGGGAGCTGAGCAGGACGGGCAAATATCAGGCAGTGAATATGCCACGGAATTTTCACAGTGGGCTGCCACACGCACGACCTCGGGGATAACATCGCCCGCCTTTCGCACAACTATTTCATCGCCAATGCGGATGTCCTTTTCGGATATAAAATCCTGATTATGAAGTGTTGCACGGCTGACGGTCGAGCCCGCGAGAAGAACCGGTTCAAACACCGCAGTGGGAGTCAGCACTCCCGTGCGGCCGACGCTGACTTCAATATCAACAAGCCTGGTTGTTTTTTCCTCAGGCGGATACTTGAACGCCGCCGCCCATTTGGGGAATTTTGCGGTGCTGCCGAGGCGTTCACGCTGAGCGAAATCATCGACTTTTATAACCGCACCGTCTATGTCATACTCGAGGCCCGAACGAATCTCACCAATGCGTTCAAGCTCGCCGAGAACTCCGTCCACATCGTCAAACCTCGTGTAAAACGGAATGGTGTGAAAGCCCTGCTCTTTGAGAAAATCGAGCGACTGTTTATGAGAAGTGAGCGTTTTGCCCTGTATCTGCTGAACATTGAAAACGAATATATCAAGTCCCCTGCCGGAGGTAACTTTCGAATCCTTCTGTCTGAGCGAACCTGCGGCGGCATTGCGTGGATTTTTAAACGGCTTTTCACCCTCAAGTTCCTGCTTTGCAACAAGAGCGGCAAAGACAGACTTCGGCATATACACCTCACCTCTGACCTCCAAAAAAGGCAGGGGTGTTTTAATTTTGAGCGGAATTGAGCGAACTGTTCTCAGGTTTGCCGTAACATCCTCGCCCACATCGCCGTCACCTCTTGTAGAACCACGGGTGAACACGCCGTTTACATATTCGAGAGAGACCGAAAGTCCGTCTATCTTCGGCTCGACAACATATTGAACTGCCCTCTCCGACTCACGCACACGGCGGTCAAAATCCTCGATTTCACCGAAGCTGAAAGCATCCTGCAGACTCTCCATACGCACACGGTGCTCAACCTTTGTAAAGAGATTATCCGCACTGCCTCCGACACGCATCGTAGGCGAATCGGCTGTTACAAGGTCGGGATATTCCTCCTCTATAGCCTTGAGCTCACGTTGGAGCATATCATACTCATAATCATCTATCTCGGGGTCGTCATCGACATAATATTTTTTGCTGTAATAATTAAGTTTTTCTCTGAGCTGCTCGGCACGAAGAGCACTGCGCTGTTTACCGTCCACAAAAACATCCTCCTGTGAAAATGTACAGCTTATTATATCACAATCATCAGCCGTCAACAATCTTTTTTGCTATTTTTGCGGAATATCCACATTAACGGCAGTCTGCGGCACTTCGCCTATAATTATATTCTCTGCAATGCAGTATTCATCCTCAAATGTCACCGTGCTCTCCGAGCCTCCGAGAAAGACATAAACATCACACTCGACTTTCAGCATGATCCGATGACGGGTTTGGTTTATTCCGGCAGAGACAAATGTATCTGTTATCTCTGCCCTCGCACTGCCCGTCATCTGCACTGACACGGGAATTTCGGGGCCGTTTCCCGAAAAAAGCTCGGAGCCGGTGACAGAACCCAGCGGTATTTTGAGCTTGAAGCGACGATTTTCTTCGAGTGTCTCGTCTATATTACGCACAACACGGGATTTTAAAAGATTCACGGCAGTTGCATCGACCGAATAAGCAGATGGTGTTCCGCTGTAGCTCGATATATTTGCAACGCTTGAGCAAAGCTCACTGTTTTCGCAGATAAAATTTTCAACGCTCTCCCCTACAGTTCTGACGGCAAAGCTCTGCGCCCGTGTCATGGCGACACTGCGAACAGCAGGGCGAAGTCGGGCATCGGCAAGAATAACAAGCAAAAGAGCGAGAACAGCGACACAAACAATTCTAAACCGTATCGGAGAAAGGCTGTGAAAAGCCGTATAGCGGCGAAATCTACGCATAAAAACACCCCTGCAATCAGTTTATGCAGGGGCGACTGTGTGAAACCGTTATTTTGATGATTTTACTGCCGAAACCCCCGTATCAATCGTATCGGGGCCTGTTGAGTTGCCCTTGAGTGCGGCGAGTGCCTGTGCCATACCGAGATAGCCCATAGTATATGGGTTCTGCACCATAACAGCCTTGAGGCTGCCCGAGTCGAGCAGAGACTCGATAGTATTCGAGGTATCAAAGCCGATACCGACTATCTGCTTGCCCGAATCCTTTATCGCATTGCCCACACCCACAGTCGAGCCTTCGTTTGTGCCGTAAAGGCCGACAAGGTCGGAGTTGCCTGTGATAAATCCAGTTGCCGCCTCCTGAGATGCGGAGAAGCTGCCGTCCTTATATTCCGTGGTAAGCAGTGTGAATCTGCCGTCGCTTTCTATCGCATCACGGAAACCTTTCTCACGGTTCATTGTGGAATTCGTGGCGGTATTAACTCCGATTATGCCTATCTTACCGCTCTTTATACCTGCTTTTTCAAGCTCCTCGAGCATAGTCTTTCCCGCAAGCT
>CAZFZW010000162.1:0-2909 GCA_964523465.1 uncultured Clostridium sp.
TGCATTCTTAACTCCGTCGAGCACAACAAGCGAACCGTTTATTTGATTTAAACCGGTGTGTTCAAAAATCATAGCTGTTTAAATCCTTCCTTGCCTTGAAATAAGCATTTTCAGCGCAGCAGCGGCGCAAGCGCCTTGTCTATCTCGGTACGATAATCCTCGAACATATCAAGTCTGTCATTGGGGACATCGTACTTTATCTTCACAAGCCTGTCGAACAGGCCAAGCTTTGTTATCTTCGAAATCGGAACCTGCTTTGCAACCACATCACGGCACTGATGATAAAGATAGAGTATAATTTCCATCATCTTCATCTGCTTTGTCAGCGGCACATAGGTGTCCTCCTTATGGAAAGCGTTCTGCTGCAGGAATCCGACTCTGATAACTCTCGCTATCTCGATTATCAATTTCTGATCATCGGGCAAGACATCCGCACCAATGAGCTTTACTATCTCCATAAGGCTGTTTTCCTCGAGCAGAATGGAGCATATCTCGTCACGATACGCCGAAAACTCGGGGCTTACATTGTCATAGTACCACGCAGACAGGTCTGCGGCATATTCGGAATAGCTCGTGTTCCAATTGATGGCAGGATAATGTCTGGCATAGGCCAGCGACTTGTCAAGTGCCCAGAAACAGCGTGTGAAACGCTTTGTGTTTTGCGTAACCGGCTCGGAGAAATCCGATCCCTGCGGCGAAACTGCGCCGATTATGGTTATCGAGCCTTCTGTATTGTTGAGATTCGAGACATAGCCGGCACGCTCATAGAACTCGGAAAGTCTTGAGGGCAAATATGCAGGGAAGCCCTCATCGGCAGGCATTTCCTCAAGTCGGCCCGAAATTTCACGCAGAGCCTCCGCCCAACGGGAAGTGGAATCTGCCATAATTGCAGTGTGATAACCCATATCACGGTAATACTCGGCAAGAGTAATACCCGTATATATGGATGCCTCACGGGCGGCAACGGGCATATTGGAGGTGTTTGCGATAAGAACGGTTCTGTCCGTCAGAGGCTTGCCTGTTCTGGGGTCGGAAATTTCTCCGAACTCCTTGAGTGCCTGTGTCATCTCATTGCCACGCTCGCCGCAGCCGACATAGATGATAATATCCGCATCGCACCATTTTGCAAGCTGATGCTGTGTCATCGTCTTGCCCGTACCGAAACCGCCGGGGATAGCTGCCGCACCGCCTTTGGCAATGGGGAACAGTGTATCAATTACCCTCTGACCAGTTATCAGCGGACGCTGTGCAGGCAGTCTGCGATTGACAGGTCTCGGCACTCTGATAGGCCAACGCTGGCAGAGTGTCAGCTCATGAAGCTCGCCTTTTTTATCTTTAAGAGTCAAAACGGTGTCGTTAATTTTATATTTGCCGTTCGGGGCAACCTCAACTACCTCGCCCTCAAGTCCGGGAGGTACCATAAACTTATGTTTTACCACGGGTGTCTCGGGGCACTCGCCGTAAATATCACCGGCGTAAAGCTTATCGCCCACTTTTGCGCTGAGTGTTACTTCCCACTCTTTTTCCTCATCGAGCGCACTCTCGGCACATCCCTTTGAGATAAACGCACCGCTGTGCTCGGCTATTGCCGAAAGGGGACGTTCAATTCCGTCGAATATATTTCTGATTATTCCGGGGCCGAGGGTTGCAAACATTGCACCGCCCGTGGCGTAGACAGGCTCGCCGGGTTTAAGTCCCGTGGTCTCCTCATATACCTGAATGGTGGTAAGCTCCTTGTCAAGGCGAATAACCTCACCGACGAGTCGCTTTTCACCGACATAGACCATTTCCATCATACTCAGTCCTGTCTCACCTTTAACGGTTACAACAGGGCCGTTTATTCCGTATACAACATTGTTTTCGGACAAGCTTTTCACCTCCGAGCATTAAAGAATCACTTTCATTCCCGAATTTTCGAGAAACCATTCACGCTGTGCCTCAAGGCGTTTGTCGAGCGTATCATCCGCTATCACTCCGCTGCCGTTCACCACGGCACGGCAACCGCCTATCTCTATTTTATCACTGCTCTCAACGGCACAGCTTCTGCCGAAAGCAGACTTTATCATATCCGCAAAATGAAGGTCGCACTCACGCACAAAAACAGTAACTTCGCCCTCTGTAAAAACGCCTGCAAGCTTTTGCACACTTGATTTAACAAAGTCCGAATATTGTGCAGTGTCCGTAAATTTCATCAGCTTCTCACGGGCGGCGGCAAAAACGCCGTCGGTAATTTCACTGCGTTTTTCGGTCAGTCTTGCACGCTGTTCGGTTCTCTGCCTTGCAACGGTGCGGTTAAACTCCTGCTCACAGGCGGTACGCTCGTGCTCTATTCTCGCCTGAGCCTGTGCATATGCTCTTTTTCTCGCCTTTTCAAGACCTGCATCAACAGTGTCCTGCTTTTTGCGTGTCAGCTCCTCGTGCCTATCCTCCGCATCTTTGGTGATGGCATCGAAGAACTTTGCGGCTCTCTCTTCCTGATTGAGCATTGGTTACACCTCAAATCTTTATGCCGATAGTGTCACGCACATAGCGTGCTATTGAATCACTGCCCTGTGAGCCGTGGCGATCGGGAATCTCGACTACCAGCGGTTCATCGTATGTCCGCTTTATGTCGGTTATAAAGTCCCTGCACAGCTCGCACAGCGGTCGGGTTATCAGAATTATACCCGTCGAGCCATCCGAAAGGCAGTTGTTGACTGCCGTTTCAACCGACTCGGCATCGTGGGCAAGTTCACCCTCAATGCCCGCAAGGCGCATTCCGACAAGCGTATCGGCATTGTCGCTTATCAAATAAAAACGCATGGCTTTTGTTCCTTTCAGACGGCTCGAAACAGCCGCATTTACTCAGACCTTGTTAAGGATAAGTATGGAGATAACAACGCCGTAAAGAGCGATTGATTCACCGAGTG
>CAZFZW010000163.1:0-2907 GCA_964523465.1 uncultured Clostridium sp.
CGATGCACCACATGAAAACAATGTCGTTGAAGAAAACGAATTTCGTGTCGCCGCCTCCCGAGACTATTCCTGTCAACGCAGGACATTCGTATGATGTGCCGACTGTTGTTATGCAGAGAATCAGCACAAAGGTGTTGGCAAGACTCAATGTCTGCGGCGAGGTGTCGTAAATCGATATTATCGGTGTTCGCACCGCAAAGAGGACGATAGCAGTGAGGACTCCCGTTATCACGAAGAGCACCTGCATGGTTTTCGCTTCGCTCTTGACTTTCTTCATGTCACCCTCACCGACCGCCATACCTGTCATGACACGGGCGGCATCTCCAGTTGCGTAGGAGACGACAGAGGTACACTGGAAGAGAGTCTGTGCTATGCTCGATGCGGCAATTCCGGATTCGCCGAGCCTGCCGAGAATAGCACCCTGAACGGACATCGCAACGCCCCAGGAAGTGTTGGAGAGCAGGATTGGTACGCCTGACTTGAAATAGTCACGCACATACTGCTTTTCGATGATGAATATGTCCTTGATTTTGATTCTGAGCTTTTTGTCTATAAAGCGGCAATACACAACGCTTGCGATAAATTCGACTATTCTTGAGGTGAGGGTGGCGTATGCGGCACCCTTTACGCCAAGCTCGGGCGCACCGAAGTTGCCGTAGATGAGCGTGTAGTTGAGGCAGACATTTATCACAAGAGTTGCAAGTGAAATATAAAAGCCGATTCGGACCGTTTCAACACTTCTCATTACGCCGAGCAGAGAGTTGGACACCGAGAACATAAGGTAAGAGAATACCATTATTTTCAAATAGTCAACGCCCGAGGGGATTATTGCCTCTTCGTTTGTTAGCAGTCCCATAACGGTGTGAGGGAAGAACCACACGACGACTGATATGACAAAGCTGAGTGCGAGACTTATCCAGAAGCCGACTGCGAAAACACGCTTTATCGGCTCGGTGTCACGCTTGCCCCAATATTGCGAGATTATAACTCCCATGCCGCCGGCCGCACCTGTTACTATCATTTGCAAAAGGAATTGCACCTGGTTTGCTATTGCAACGCCACTCAGAGCCATTTCACTGTAAGCACCGAGCATGATGTTGTCGGCGAGATTAACGCCGTAAACAATGAGGTTTTGCAGTGCGATAGTGAGCGTCATGGAGAAAAAGGTTTTGTAGAAATTTCTGTCTTTTACGAACATCTTATCCCCTCCGTGATTTAGCTACCGCCGTATTAT
Organism: uncultured Clostridium sp.; assembly: GCA_964523465.1. GTDB lineage: Bacteria > Bacillota > Clostridia > Oscillospirales > Acutalibacteraceae > CAG-177. The sequence continues at coordinate 1,235 of CAZFZW010000163.1, forward strand.
ATCACTCTCGGGGCGTACAATCAACATATAATTCGACCGAAAGCTATAACAAATGCGCTGTTTTGTTGAGAAAAACGACGGCTTGAGGTGGGTTGACAACAACTATTGATAGGACTATAATTGTACAGCGAAAGGGAGCGAAATTATGCGAAAAATTAGGAATATGCTCTGCCTGCTTTTGACGGCTGTTATGCTGTTGAGCTTTGCGGCGTGTAAGAAAAACGAAAACACAAGCGAAACTTCCGAGCCAGACAGCGATGTTCAGAACACGGTGCTTGCTGATGGCGAGACACTTGTGGATGTTCCGAACAGTCCTGTTAAAAACGATGACGGCACGCTTGCGGATGATTCCGATTCGCACGGCGGCGATGGCGTGGCAACTGAATCGGATGAGCAGAACACCTCATCGTCAGGGCGTGAGACCGTCAGAGTGACCATTAGCGAGGGAATGACGCTCGTGCAGATATTTAAAAAGCTTGAGGCAAACGGCGTTTGCTCATTTGATGAGCTGATGAAAACAGCCGAGAGCTATGATTACAGTTATTATCCGCTCATAGCCGCACGCCCGTCAAATACCCGTGCGTTCAAGCTCGAGGGTTATCTTTATCCCGAGACTTATGAGTTTTATAAAAACGAGAAGCCGCAGGATGCCATCGGCAGATTCCTGCGAATTGGAGAGAAATATATCACCTCGGCTGACAGAGCCAAGGCGAAGTCTATGGGATATTCAATGGACGAAATTCTGACAGTTGCTTCGATAATAGAAAAAGAAGGTGCAAATCCTGCCGAGGTTTCAAAGATAGCCGCAGTCATATACAACCGTCTTGAAGCGGGCATGCAGCTTCAGATGGATTCGGGAATTTACTACATCGAACGCAGTGTTAAGCCGTATATATCGGGTGACATAAATCGCTATAACAGCCTGTATAATATGTATAAGTGCAAGGGTCTGCCGGCAGGGCCTATCTGCAACCCGGGCAGCAGCACCATAAATGCGGCCCTCTCCCCGGCAAATGTATCGTATCTCTATTTCTGCCACGATTCAAATGCCAAGTATTACTATGCGGATACTTATGAAGAACACCTCGAAAATCTCAAAAAAGCGGGAATTGAGTCGTAATATGCGGCTTTGTTAACAAAAAATTCATAAAATTATTCTCCTCCGAGTATAAAAATTACAAGTCGGTGCTATAATTGTACTACAGTACATTTTTGTACTTGGAGGACATTTTTGTACTCGGAGGATACTTTTATGAAAAGAACAAAGCTTGCGGACAGAAAACTGCCCGACTACACACGGGGAGAAGAAATTTTCAATATGGTCACGCACATAGTCGGCGGCGGTTTTGCAATTGTAATTTTGATTGCCTGTGTCACCGTGTCGGCACTGCACAGGAGCGTGTCGGGTGTTATAACCTCAATGGTCTACGGTGCATCGATGATAATGCTGTATACGATGTCGAGCGTTTATCATGGTGTGAAAAAGGAGAGAGCGAAGAAGGTTCTTCAGGTTATAGACCACTGCACGGTATATTTTTTGATAGTCGGAACATATACTCCGATTGCAATCTGCGGTCTGACGAAAGTCAACAGGGCGGTCGGTTGGATAGTTTTCAGCGTGGTTTGGGCACTTGCCGCACTTGCGATAACTCTGACGGCAATAGATCTTCGCA
>CAZFZW010000164.1:0-2834 GCA_964523465.1 uncultured Clostridium sp.
TAAGCGGCGGTTCTCATCGAATATCCGTGCTCCGAAGCGAGAGTGTAAACCTCGTCAAAGGACTTGAGAAGCAATTCTGCAAGCTTGCTGTTTACTTCGTCAAGAGTCCATGCGAAAGACTGGAGATTCTGTACCCACTCGAAGTATGAGACAATAACACCACCGGCGTTTGCGAGAATGTCGGGGACGACTGTGCAGCCTCGGTCGAAGAGTGCTTTGTCAGCCTCGTATGTGGTCGGGCCGTTTGCACCCTCAACGATGTATTTTGCCTTGATTTTGTCAACATTCTCTTCGGTTATCTGATTCTCGAGAGCGGCAGGGATGAGGAAATCAACATCTGTCAAAAGCAGTTCATCCCTTGATATTTCAGTGACACCCTCGGCACTATAGCCCTTGAGCATTTTGCCGTTTGCGGCTGCGTAGTCGAGCATTGCGTGAATGTCAAGACCGTCCTCACAGTAGAAAGCAGCGGTGTGATCTCCGACCGCCACGACCTTTGCACCGAGATCTGCGATGAGATAAGCGGCGGTAGAGCCGACATTGCCGAATCCCTGAACGGCAAATTTGCATTTTGTGATGTCGAGTCCCGACTTCTCCGCAAGAGCACGGCAGCACAGCATAATGCCTCTGCCGGTGGCCTCGGGTCTGCCGAGTGAGCCGCCTATTTCAAGAGCCTTGCCTGTTACAACAGCAGGAACAGGATAGCCCTGCTTCATTGAATATGTATCCATTATCCAACCCATTGTTTCGGCGTTGGTGTTGACATCGGGTGCGGGAATATCCTTTTGCGGGCCGATTATCGGAGCTATCGAGGCGGCATAACGCCTTGTCATTCTCTCAAGCTCGCCCTTTGACATCTCGGCAGGGTTGCAGGTAACACCGCCCTTAGCTCCGCCGTAGGGGATGTTTGCAACTGCACATTTGAATGTCATCCATGCGGAGAGGGCACGCACTTCGTCCATGTCAACATCGGGATGGAAACGGATTCCGCCCTTGCACGGGCCTCTTGTGCTTGAGTGCTGTATTCTGTAACCGGTGAACATTTTCATTTCACCGTTGTCCATCTTAACAGGGAAGTTGACCTTCAGCTCCTGCTCGGGATAGCGGAAGGAAACATAGTCGTTGATGTCGATACCGTCAAGCTCAGCGGCAGTGTCCAGAACATTAAGAAAATTTTCATAAGGATTGGCTTTTTTGCTCATATATTTATCACCCTTTCTGATTATGAGCTCCTTTTAACTATATAATTTATAACACTCGAGTAAAAAAATCAACGGTTTTCTACCCGTTTTTTAAATTTTTTACCGCTGAGACTGCTATTTTTTCTTGACAAAATATATGAATGGTGGTATAAGTAAGAAAAGTAGGAAAAGTATGAAAAATATGAAAGGATGAGATGAATGGAAATGCCTAAAGGCAAATTTATAGCAACGGTCAAGGTAGGCGAAAAGGGTCAGATTGTTATCCCAAAGGGTGTCAGAGATATTTTCGGAATAAATCCGGGTGATACACTTTTGATGCTTGCAGATGAGAAACAGGGGATAGCAATAGTTCAGAACGATGTGTATATGCAATTTGCCGATGCGATATTTGCGGCACAGCGTAATACGCCCGAGGAGGCGGAAGAATGAATACGCTCGAAGTAATGGGACTGAAAAAGAGCTACGGTGAGTTTTCGCTTGATGTGAGCTTTTCGCTTGAACAGGGGAAAATAACGGGCTTTATCGGCAGAAACGGTGCGGGAAAAACCACTACCGTGAAATCCCTGCTCAATTTAGTCCACCCCGATTCGGGCGAGATACGCTTTTTCGGCAAGCCTTTTTCCGATGCGGAGCTTGATATAAAGAGCAAACTCGGTGTTGTGCTCGGCGGCGTGAATTATTATCCGCAAAAGCAGCTTGATTCCGTGGCGGCAGTTGTGTCACGCTTCTATCCGGAATGGGATAACAAGCTGTATGAAAAGTATATGCGGTATTTCTCGCTTGATGAACACAAGCGTATATCGGAGCTGTCGGCAGGTATGAAGGTGAAATTTTCGCTTGCCCTTGCGCTGTCGCACGGTGCACAGTTATTCATTCTCGATGAGCCGACAAGCGGTCTCGACCCCGTATCAAGGGATGAATTGCTCGATATTTTCCTTTCCCTGTCCCGTGACGGGGGAAAGACGATTTTCTGCTCAACGCATATTACAAGCGACCTCGACCGCTGTGCCGATAATGTGATATACCTCAAAAGCGGCAGAATAATCGAAAACTGTCCGCTTGACGAATTGCTGAAAAAATACAGCGTGGTAAATTTTAAAAATGACAGCGTGCCGCAGGATATAAGGCTTATAGGTGTACGCAGGGAAAAAGACGGAGTGAGTGCACTTGTGGAAAATTCCGTATTAACTCAAAATCTCGACATGACCCCTGCGAACCTCGAGGATATTATGGTACATATTGAAAGAGAGGGTGAGATGCAATGAAAAATCTGTTGTATAAAGAATTGAAACTCGCCCTGCACCCGACGAATATCCTGTTTGTTCCGTTGGCACTGATGCTGTTTATTCCGAATTATCCTTATCTTGTCGTGATGTTTTATACCTGCCTCGGCATTTTCTTTATGTGCCAGTTCGGCAGAGAAAACAACGATGTGTTTTTCACTCTGACCCTGCCGATAGAAAAGAGGCAGGCGGTACTTGCACGAATAATCACGGCGTGTATGCTTGAGGTCATAGAGATGCTTGTGTGCATCCCCGTAGCGTTTGTAAAAGTGAAGCTGACATCGGCCGAGAATTTAGCCGATATGGATGTGAATATCGCACTGTTTGCACTGGCGTTTATGATGTTCGG
>CAZFZW010000165.1:0-2818 GCA_964523465.1 uncultured Clostridium sp.
GGATAAACGATTTATATATTGCAATGCAATGGGATCTGTACAATATTCCTTACCGGCTTTCCAAAAGCTCCGCTCTGCACGGCGTGCGATTGTCCTTGCCACATCCAGTCTGGCAGAAAGTTCACATCCTCCATACAGCACTAGCTCCTTTTTTCGCGGGAATGCATTTTCCAGACGGTCAATGGCATTTTCCAGATACAGAACCTGTTCTTCTGTAAATGAATACTTTGTATTCATCGGGTCTGCAATCTTTGTCATCATATTTCGATACTTTAATTCCATTCAGTAAGGATGTCGTACCATTGTCTCCCTGTTTTGTATAGAGCTTCATACGAACCTCCGTTTGAACATTTTTCACTACCTTTATTTTACCAATTTGGCAATCGCACTTACCACTTCCGGAATCGATGTATTGGAAGTATTGATGCACAGATCATAATTGAGCCTGTCACCCCAGATCTGCCCGGTAAAGAACTGATAATATTTGCCTCTTCTTTTATCCACATCCTGAATGTGACGCTTCATTTCCTTATCCGTAAAATGCTCATGCTCCGGTGCACGCTTTCTGCAGCGTTCCATCTTATGCTGCATCTCCGCATAAATGAAGAGGCGAAGCGGATTTTTATCTCTCAAAATATAATCTGCGCTTCTTCCTACAATGACACAGTCGGATTTTTCCGCCAGCTCCTGCACCAGGCGGCTCTGCTCACGATATATCACATTGTTCTGCTCAAGCACCGGATCCACACCCATATAAAAGGTTCTTCCGATGGTAATCGGTATCAGGGTTGACGGACTGTTCTCCATCACATGCTGCACATAGCCCTCTGCCAGCTTGGTACGTTTTGCAATCTCTGTAATAATTTCGTTGTCATAATAAGCGATTCCCAACTCGTCTGCCAGACGCTTTCCTACCTCACGTCCGCCGCTTCCAAATTCTCTTCCGATCGTAATAATTTTTGACATACTCATCAACTCCCTTTCCTTAAGCCTTTGTGGTGTTTTTTTATATATCTACTATAACACTTTCATACATTAACGCGCAACTCTATTTTTCATTACGATACATTTTTTTTAATACTTTTTTAAATACCTTAATCGTTACTATCCACTCCTTGCCGTCGTTCCAGCGCCAGCCTCCAGCCATTAAAGAGTCGTCTGCAACGAAGTTGGAATGCTTATTGGCTCACATTGCTTATTGAATATTTACCATGCAGCCGGTGCATAATGCCGTGTGAACAGTTTCCCCCCTAATCCACGCTCTTTAAAGATTCCGTCATGCTGACCTGATCTATTTTTTTCTTCATCGTCTGATTTACCAGAAATGCGAACAGCAGTGTCATTATCACGCTGTACACATAGCTGACGGGCTTTATTTTCACATCAAAGGTTACCATATCCACATTGATCTGCGACATTACAAATTGATGCAGGACATATCCCAGCACCAGTCCCACCATTGCACCGAGAAATGCCAGAATGTTATTTTCCCGAAAAACATAGGCCGCCGTCTCCTTTTCATAAAAGCCCAGCACTTTGATGGTGGCAATCTCACGGACACGCTCTGTGATGTTAATATTCGTCAAATTATAAAGCACAATAAAAGCCAGCCCTGCCGCACTGAGAATGACCACGAACACGATCAGATCCAGGCTTGTCATCATGGCAGAAAAACGCTCCATCGTATCCCTGCAGACCGTTACCGATGTCACATCTGTGGAATTCATGAGCACTGTGCCAATCAGATGTCCGTCCGCTCCTTCCTCAAGGTTCACATAAGCTGTCTTGTACTCCGGCGCCTCTCCCAACTGCTCCTCATAAGTGTCCGAGGAAATATAAACGTAATTATACACAAAATTCTGGAAAATACCACCAATTTCCACCTCGATCGTCCGCATCTCATCATCTTTCAGCGCAATGGTATCTCCCACTTCCATGTCATACTGCTCTGCTATTTTGTGAGAAATGACAGCCTTACCAGACGTTGGACTTTGAAGCAGCACTTTGTCTGTCGTATGCAGATTGATAAAGGGTGTACTGTCCATATCCGCATTCAGCACTACCATACTGATCTCCCTGTTTCCCTTATCTGTCTTCAAATCCACTGTAGCTTCCATTGCAAATGTATATTCGCTGACTCCCCGGCCGACCATGTCAGATAATTCCTGCTCCATCGTCTCATTTAACGGGCTGGCATATAACACACTCAGATCAAAGGTCTGAATCTCCGTAAACTGCTGCGTTGCCACATCCTTAATCGAATCCCGTATGCCAAAGCCGGTAACCAGCAAAGCTGTACATCCGCTGATTCCTACTATCATCATGAAAAACCGCTTTTTGTAGCGCAAAATATTTCGCACCGATACCTTCTGCAGGAACTTCAACCGTTTCCACAGAAAGGGAATCCGCTCTAAAAGAACACGCTTTCCGGCCTTCGGTGCTTTCGGACGCATGAGCTGTGCCGCCACCTCCGTAAGCTCGTGCCGACAGGAAAGCCAGGTTGTTCCCACCGAGCAGACCAGAGCTGCTGCCAGCGAAATCAGCGCCATTTTCCATTCAAAAATATACTCCAGAGAATCCACCTGATACAATATTCCGTAAGCATACCAGATTACGCGTGGAAACAACAGCGTACCGCCGAAAAATCCCAGCACACATCCTATCATTGCTGCCGAGCCGGAATAGAAGATATATTTTGACATAATTGTCCATTCGCTGTAGCCCAGTGCCTTTAACACCCCAATCTGTGTCCGCTGTTCCTCCACCATACGATTCATAGTGGTAACGCATACCAACGCCGCTACCAGAAAAAAGAACA
>CAZFZW010000166.1:0-2783 GCA_964523465.1 uncultured Clostridium sp.
TGTTCCGTTTGCCCTTGGAAGTCCATTCGGATCTGACTCTGTCTGCCGCAATTCCACCGCCTGCGACTCTCTTTGAGATGAACGAAAGATCTTACTCACTCTTCTTCAACGGTTTACTGAATTGTAGCACTGAAAATAAAAGTTGTCAATAATTTTTTCAAAATTTATCCGTACACCTCCAAAGTGTCAAAGTGCAGGAAGTAAAATATACTGAATACGGGACACATTGAGCACACAGTGCGAGTAAATTCCCACGGAGGTAAGCGATGAACAACGAAGATATTGTTTCGCTCATGGAGCGATATAAGAAAGAGCTTTTGGAATTTGACAGGCGTAACACAGCACCCGTCAATACAAAAGAGACGGCAGAGCCTGTCAGTGCAGACGGCGAAGCGGTAAGCGTTTCGACTCAGGCAGACGACAGTGTGAGCACGGCAGCGGTTTTACAAGCCTCGCCACAGGAGACTGAAATAACACCTGCCGACGAGGCAGAAAGTGAAAAGACACAGTTTTTGCCGAATCGGGAACAGGTATCAAACACACCGCAACCCAAGACGACATTTGCAAACCCCGAACAGTTAAACGGCAACTCAAAAATCGACAACAGCTCATCCGCCATGCAAAAATACGACAAATTCAAGGCGGACTACACAGAGCACGGCTGGCTCAGGGTAGAGACTTACGCTTCAAACGGGCTTTATCCCGTATCGAACAGCCGTGTTGTGGTATACAAGGAGATAGACGGCGAAAACTATTTCATATACGACCTGCACACGGATTCGAGCGGAATCGTCGATTCCCTCGAACTGCCTGCACCGAGCAAGACCCTCTCCGAAACTCAGCAGCCCTCGGGTAGCCCTGCGCCGTATGCAACCTACAGCATATTCGTCACCCATCCGGGATTCGTGAGCACCTATTTTGAAAACGTGCCCATCTTCGACTCAACCGTATCGATTCAGGCTGTTGAAATGCTTCCAAAAGTCAGCGGAGAGGCAGACTCAACCACCGTAGACGAATCGGTTTAAAAGGGTGATAATATGCCGGCAGATACTCCTATAATTCCGAGAACCATAACAGTTCATCTCGGCAGACCGAGTGCAACAGCTCGGAATGTCACCGTGCCGTTTGCGGACTATCTCAAGAATGTGGCATCGAGCGAAATATATCCGACATGGCCCGAAAATGCAATAAGGGCAAACATATACGCTCAGGCATCATTTGCCTTAAACCGCATTTTCACCGAGCACTACCGCAGCAGAGGTTACGACTTTGATATAACCAACTCCACCGCATATGACCAGGCGTTTGTTGAGGGCAGGAGCGTTTTTGACAATGTATCAAAACTGGTAGATGAGCTTTTCAACAACTATCTGACAAAGGGCACGCAGATTCAGCCGCTTTTCGCCCAATACTGTTCGGGGCGTGAAGTCACCTGTCCCGGGCTGTCCCAATGGGGCACGGTTACGCTTGCAAATCAGGGGTACACCCCCTACAGGATACTGCAATACTACTACGGCGACGACATAAACATCCGCTCCGCACCTGTAAGAAGTGTTCGTGAATCATATCCGGGCAGAGCACTTAGAGTCGGCGACATTTCGGAGGATGTACGGATAATTCAGCGACAGTTAAACCGCATAGCGCAAAACTATCCGGCAATCCCGAGAATACCCTCTCCCAACGGTATATTCGACTCCGCCACCCGTGAATCGATCAGAAAGTTCCAGAGCATATTCAATCTGACCGTTGACGGAATAGTGGGCAAGGCCACATGGTACAAGATAAAACAGCTCTATGCCGGTATACTGCGACTCGGCGAGCTTTACAGCGAGGGATTGCAGCTGACCGATGTTCAGCGGCAGTTCAAATCCGTCATAAGACAGGGCGACCGTGGGCAGGATGTGAGCACGATACAGTATTTCTTAAACTTCATCGGCAGCTTCACAAACAACATTCAACCGCCGACAGTTGACGGCATATTCGGCTCGGGCACTTATAACAGCGTTGTGCAGTTTCAGCGGCAATACGGACTTTCCGTAGACGGAATCGTGGGGCGTGACACCTGGAACAAACTGCAATCGGTATACAATGATATACTCAACTCCTTCCCCGGAGAGTTTTCGATATACGACCAATATGCAAGGTTCGCCTATCCCGGATACAACCTGCTTTTGGGCAGCACCGGAAGTGCGGTACGCAATCTCCAGGAATATTTGCAGGTGCTATCACGGGGAGTCAGCAGTGTGCCATATATAAACGCCGACGGAATTTTCGGTTCAAGAACCGAGCAGGCGGTCATTGCGGCGCAGAGATATTTCGGTCTGACACCCAACGGTGTTGTCGGCCCCCTGCTCTGGTATGCCATAGCCGAATACTATTACTATAATGTATAAATAAACCGAAAATGCAGATGATAGGTATATCATTCTGCATTTTTGCGTTTTAAGGTGTGTTTATGGAAAAGCAACTATTTTCAAGTGACTACAGTTCCAATGTTTCAGCTCTCAACAATGCTCTGCGAATCAGCGAAAGCTTTGACCTTGTCAGCCGACAGATAATGATAGGTAAAAGGCGTGCCATGGTCTACTTTGTTGACGGATTCATAAAGGACGGACTGATGGAAAAAATAATGAGCTTTATGATGAACGCCGACGAAAAGAAACTCGAAAAAACAAGCTCGACACGGGAATTTGCCGACCGTTTTGTGCCGTATGTCGAAACAGAAGTCGTAAACGACTTTGAGCGGTTTGAGATGTTTATTTTTTCGGGCGCACTCGGTATGA
>CAZFZW010000167.1:0-2775 GCA_964523465.1 uncultured Clostridium sp.
ATCGCATCTCTCTGGGATCAGCTCAAGGTGATTTTTTCCGACTTTGCTTTGACTGACTTCCTGGACATCTGCCTCGTTGCGTTCATTCTTTACAGTGCAATCAAGCTTATCCGTGAGACCAAGGCGATTCAGCTTGCCAAAGGTCTGTTGCTGTTCGGAGTGGCTTATTTAGCCATATATCTGCTTGATATGCAGGCAAGTGAATATATCTTCAAGAAGGTTTTCGGTGAGATAATCATTGTTCTCATAATCCTTTTTCAACCGGAACTTCGCCATATGCTCGAAACTCTCGGCAGAGGCAGTATTGCAAAGCTCAACCTTTTCGGAATCAAGGATGAGGCGGCGGAGCGTGACGAAAAAACAAAAAGCGCAGTCTATGCCGTGTGCAAAGCCTGCCAGGATATGAGTGAGACGAACACCGGCTCTCTGATAGTCTTTGAGCGTGACACCCTGCTCGGAGATATAATAAAGAGCGGTACTCCCGTGGATGCTATAGTTACAAGAGAGTTGATAGGAAACATATTCTATCACGGAGCACCTCTGCATGACGGTGCAGCCGTTATTCGTGACGGCAGAGTTGTTTCGGCAGGCTGTGTTCTGCCGCTTACGCAGAAAGGGAATCTTGACACTCAGCTCGGCACCCGTCATCGTGCCGCAATCGGTATGAGTGAGCAGGGTGATGCAATGATAGTTGTCACATCCGAGGAGACGGGAACTATTTCGGTTGCCTGCAAGGGCGAGCTTATCAGAGGACTTTCCGAGTCCGATTTGCGTGATAAGCTTGTGCGTTACCTTTGCACTTCCGATACTGCCAAGACCGGGCCGGTCAATGGAATACGCAAGCTGTTCGGAGGTTTAAGAAAATGACAAAGAAAAAGTTAAACCTCAAAAACTTAATATACGACAACCGATTTGTACTCATTCTCTCTATCGTTGCAGCAATAATTATTTGGATGGTCGTTGCAATTCAGGCAAGTCCCGAGGACGATAGAGTGATAAAGGATGTGCCCGTAAAGATAGAGATGTCCAATACCGTTTCAAACCTCGGACTTCAGATGTTCGGCAACACCGAGTTCACAGTGGATGTCAAGGTTCACGGTAAACGCTATGAGGTTGCCGAGAGTGTGCTGACCAAAGATGACATAACTGTTGTCGCCAAGACGAATTATGTCGATTCCACCGGCAGCCAGACGCTCAAACTTGAGGTCAGCCCGACTGATCCCGACAATGCGAATTACGAGATACTCTCAATGTCGCAGGACACAATAAATGTCTATTTCGACTATTATAAAGAGGGCGAGTACACGCTTTCGCCCGATATAATTTACGATTACGACGGCTCATCATATGTGGCGGACGGTTTCACGGGTGACACTCCCGTGCTTTCGGCCAACACAGTTAAGCTTTCGGGTCCTGCGACCGAGATGAACAAAATTCAAAAGGTTGTTGCCCGTGTAACGCTTGAAAAACCGCTTAGTGCTACCGCAACCCTCGATACCGAGATATTGCCCCTTAGCGAATACGGCGGAAAGCTCCAGTATATAACCATCAATGACGGCATAGCGGATATAACGATGACCCTGTTTGTCTATCAGCAGGCTGAGCTGACGACTGCGGTTACATTTAAGAATACTCCCGCAATTTACTCTGCGTCGCTTCCCGAGTATTCATGCAGTCCCGCCAAAGTGAAAGTTCTCATGGATGCCGCAACACTTGCCTCGTTGAATGAACTTATCGTTGCTGACATTGACTTCTATCAGCTCGGAGCAGGGGAGAACAGGATAACCGTTGACTTAACCAAAATCAGCGGTGTTAAGCAGGTGACGAGCGGCGAGAGCAAGCTTACCGTTACCATCAATATGAAAGGTGTTACGGACAAGACGAGCACCGTCGATGCGGCGAATATTTCGTTTATCAATGTGCCTGCCGGATATAAAGCGGTCGTTACGCAGACGGAGATAAAGTCGGTCGAACTTGTCGGCCCCAAGTCGAGCCTCGATAAGATAACGGCAGACCAGATTTTTGCCGAGGTCGATCTCGCAAGTGCAGATCCCACTGCCACCCATGGCACGGCATATGCACGGGTTTATGTGAAAAACAGTACGAACTGCTGGGTTCACAACAGGTACAAAGTCAGCTACAGACTCGAAAAAATAACAGAAGAATAATTAAAAATCACCCTCTTTCAAAGCTGCGCCGAGAGAGGGTGACTTAATTTAAAAGCAGGTCTCTGTATTTTGCAAAGACCTGCTTTTCTGTTATGCTCTTTTCTGAAGCTCACGCTCAAGCCAAACTGAGGCAATGTCTATCGCACTGTAGAGTCCTCTGCGCTCGGCTTTTTTAAGTATCCTGTCTCGGGGACGGAGATTCTCGTCTGTGCTGACGAGCTGAACGAGAACCTTATCCGAGAGCTCTGCGCCGTTTACTTCTTTTGTGGAAGTCACCTGCATCATTATCATGCAGGGCTCATCCATGTATCCGTAATAAAGCGTGTTATCCTTTCTTACAAGGGGCTTGCCCTTGTACATAAGCAGCTTGTTTTCTGCCACTCGATTCACTCCAATCAGGTTATAGTTGCACTTATTTGTTCTTTATCCCGAGATAATCCTCAACCATGCTTTGCAGCAGCTCGTCTCTGTCAAGCTTGCGAACAAGGCTGCGTGCATTGTTGTGTGTGGTTATATATGTCGGATCTTCCGAGAGAATGTAGCCTACTATCTGGCTGACCGAATTGTACCCCTTTTCGTTAAGTGCGTTGTATACCTCAAGGAGTAT
>CAZFZW010000168.1:0-2763 GCA_964523465.1 uncultured Clostridium sp.
TTTTCGCCCTGCTCAACAGCTTCGGGAGTGAGGTTTTCAATGTGATACAGACCGACAGCACCGTTTGAAGCGGTAGCTGCGCCGAAGTCCTTGAGGTAAGCCTTAGCATCACCGTTGAGCTCAGTGCCGATCCACTGATCAAGACCCTTGACATAAGGAACATCTTCCATGACCTTCATGCCGATAGCAGAACCGAGAACCTGAGCCTCGGGCTTCTTTGTGGTCTTTATCTCAACTATCCATGTAGCCTTTCTGCCCTCATCGGTAACAAGACCGAAATAGGGGACACGGCCGACGATAGAACCGAAGAGCTCGATTATACCGGAGTTTCTGTTGCAGCGTGCGCCGAGAACGGAGTTTGCATAGACAACAGCAGAGGACTCAGCCCATGAAAGAACCTCGCCCTTCTTGGGAGTGTTGCCGACCTCGTCCATGTAGCAGGTGCAGGTGTAGGACTTGCTGTCAACAAGGCCGAGCTTTGAAAGCTGTGCATCATAGCTGTCCTGCATGTTGTACATAAACTTCTTGAAGATGAGATCCTTGAGAAGACCTGAGGGGACTTTGGGATCAAGGGGCTTGGGGTCAACCGAGAACTTCTGGCTCGAAACAGCACCGCCCTCAATAAGCTGATCCATAAGATCGTAGACAGGTTGCATAACGCCCAGACCGAAGCTGGTGACGAGATGGCCCATCTTGCTGGTGACGGGCACCATCTTTGTTGCGCCGAATGCCTCGCCGTACATAACAAGGGTCTTCATGACCTTTGCCATAGTTTCGCCTTTACCGCCGTTGAGGATGTCCTCCTCTTCGGGGGTAAGGTGCATTTTGTAGTTCATTATATATCCACCTTTCATAAAATTTCAGCGGAGATGCCGCACGGCATACTACCGCAAATATAACACATAAATTTTAGCACAAACGCTGTGTAAATTGATTTGCAATTTAGAAAAATAACCGATAATAAATAAAAAATTATCGAAATTTTGCATATAAACGGTTTCTTCTTGCGAAAAAATTCGCTGTATGCTATTATGTTCTTGCCGATTTTTAAAGGAGGGATTGCCGTGATAGGACTTAGAAGAGGCGATGTTCATCTGCTTGAGCATGATATCGAGTGGGAGCGTGAGGCGCAGCGGACGATTGCAGAGCTTTATTCGATTTTGGGCGATGATGCCGTAGATATTCAGCATATCGGCAGCACGGCGATAAAGAGTATCAAGGCAAAGCCGATAATTGATATAGTTGTCGGTGCAAAGAACTTCGAGGATATTCTGCGTCATTCGGACGAGCTTTTGCAGGCAGGCTATCATTACCGCCCAAAAACCATGGGCGAAACTCAGCTCCTTTTTGCCTGCGGCAGTTATTATGAGGGCGGCGATATTCAAACTCATTTCATTCATGTGACCGAGTATAACAGTATGGACTGGCTCAACTATATCAATTTCAGAGACTATCTCAATCAAAACCCTGCCGTGGCTTTGGAGTATGAGACACTCAAGGAAAGCCTTGTGGCATCCCTCGGCAATGAAAACAGCCGTGATGAATATGTAAACGGCAAGAGCGACTTCATAAAATTCACCCTGCGCAAGGCTACAGCGTGGTCATTTTTGGGCAAGACCGTAAAAATAGAAATTGACAGACCACTGGGCTATCTGCATGAAAAGGAAAACTATCAGCTTTTATATCCGCTCAATTACGGCTATATCCCCGGTGTTTTGGGCGGAGACGGCGAGGAACTTGATGTTTATCTTGTCGGAGTAAATGAATCCGTCAAAGAGTTCGAGGGTAAAATAATCGCAATAGTGCATCGAAACGACGATGTTGAGGATAAACTGATTATGGCGCCGCTCGGAGTAGATGTTACATTGGAGCAAGCGGAGCAGGCTGTACATTTTCAGGAGCAATATTACGATTCACATATAGAGTTTTTGAACGAATAATATGCCAAAAGCATCGGTAAAGTACCGATGCTTTTTTGTAGTTCTATATCAATTTCAGAATCATATGATGCAGCTTATATTCACAATATTTCCTCGTTCTCAAGCAAATAAGCCGCACCTATAGCACCTGCATCATTGCCGAGTACGGCAGGGCGAATGAGGTGAACATCCGAATCGGGAAGGGCGGCGAGAAAATCCTTGAGCCAGTATTGGCGAATTTCAATAAGTCCGCCCCCGAGCACTATACATTCGGGGTCAAAAATACATTTCACCGTGTCAACAACTGCACACAGGTCGTTTATGAACAGTGACACAGCCTGACGGCTCTTTTCGTCGCCGTTCTCGGCAAGCTTGAATATCTCGTTGCAGTTTTGGCATTTTACGCCAAGCTCCCTTGCGGTGCGGATGAGCCCCGTGGCCGATACATATTGTTCGGCACAGCCTGTTTTGCCGCAGTTACATTCACGGCCGCCTGCGTGCAGGGGAATGTGGCCTACTCTTGCGGCATGAAAACTGTTTCCGTTTAAAAGCTTTCCGTTTACCGATACAGCACAGCCGAGACCCGTTCCGAGCGTCAGCATGACTGCGTTTTTGCAGTTCTTTGCCGCTCCGTAGTAGCTCTCACCTATAAAAGCCGCCGCCGCATCATTTACTACATAAACACGCCTGCCGAATTTTTCTTCGACAGCTTTTTTTATCTCAAATCCCGTAAAACCGGGCAAATTGCCCGTGGCATAGAGCACTTTTCCGGCGTAGGGGTCAATGTCTCCTGCTGAGCCGATGCCTATACCTGCATCAGGGCCGACTATTCTCAAAAGGTCGC
>CAZFZW010000169.1:0-2736 GCA_964523465.1 uncultured Clostridium sp.
CAGCGTAAAAATTTCTCCGACAAACCGCCGCAAAGCTCAATAATTTGCTTTAATCCGCTTGCAGAAAGC
This sequence comes from uncultured Clostridium sp., assembly GCA_964523465.1. Classification (GTDB taxonomy): domain Bacteria; phylum Bacillota; class Clostridia; order Oscillospirales; family Acutalibacteraceae; genus CAG-177. The sequence goes on from CAZFZW010000169.1 coordinate 70, forward strand.
GTCGAAAAAGAGTATAATTAAGATATATTGAGGGATTATGCGCTTCAGATTCGAGTTCCGCAAGAGAGCATCTTTTATTTTGACTATTTTTATGCGGAAATGTTAATTCGGGTCTCATCATCCAAGGGAGGATTTTATTTTGTCAGTTGATTTACACTGTCACACCAAATTATCAAACAGTTCAATGGGCATTGACGACCTTATTATGCTTGCAAAAAAGCGTGGCGTTGATACCATTTCAATTACCGACCACGACTGCCAGGCAGGCTCTGTCAGAGGCAAAATTATCGCCGCACGCCGTGGCGTGACCGTTGTTCCGGGCGTTGAGCTTTCCTCAACCGACCCCGAAATCGGCCGTCAGGTACATATTCTCGGCTATTACTGCGACAGCCCCGACAGGCTTGAGGAGCTTTGCCACAAGAACAATGCCGCACGTAAGAAGGCCGGTCAGTATATGATACTCAAGGCCGCTCAGCGTTACCCCATTTCCGCAGAGCTCGTTATGAAATGTGCCGCAGGTTCAACCGGAATTTTCGAGGAGCACATTATGCACGCACTCATGGAATGTGGTATAACTCAGGAGCTTCACGGCGAAATATATAACGAGCTTTTCAACCCCGACAGCCCGACAAATGTTATCGTCGAGCCGAAATTTGCCCCCGTTCAGGAGGTTATCGATGCAATCCACGGTGCAGGCGGCATCGCCGTTCTCGCACATCCTTATATGTACAACAGCATCCCCGGCCTTGACAGATATGTAAGCTACGGCCTTGACGGTATCGAAGTCTGGTGCCCCTCGAGCAACGAGAATCAGCAGGCCGAGATGCACGACTACGCTAAGGCTCACAAGCTGCTTATGACCGGCGGCTCGGACTTCTCGGGAATGTACAACAACGGAGCTATTTGCGTCGGCGACTACGCAACCCCCGCCGAGTGGTTCAAGGCTCTCACCGACCACAAAGCGATGCTCAAAAAACGAGCCAAATAAGTTAGGAGGGAATGCAATGCTTCCCGAAAACGACAAGGATATAAAGGTATTCCACCCATCCACACGCAAGAGCGAAGCACTCGATGTGCTCAAAGCCGCTCAGGAACTTGATGCCCAGCGTGCAAACGGCAATCTCGCCCGAGCACGGCAACTCGGTGCGGCTATCTCAAGTCTCACACCCTCTCGGGCAAGAGAGCTCGTCGGTGAAGATACAGTCATAGCCGACCCCGAAAAACTGCCCTCGAATGTCATATATCAGGCACGGGTTCTGCTGCTCTTTGCAGCACAGCTCACACTTCACAGCCTGCTGCCGACAACACTTTCGTCAGAGGCCGTGAACTCGATGTACGACCACCTGAGCGAAGGATTTTACGACAACATTATGGATGGCACATCTTTTTCGTTCTATTATCTCGCAGTTAGAAAGAGCTTCAATGTCGAAGAAAACATCGGCAAAAGCTTTGCAATGCTCTGCGGCGACGAGGACAGTGACGAGTACGCCGAAATGGGCAGAAAGATATACTCTTTCTCGGAAAAAGCCGTGGGGTCACTTGTGAAAAATGCTGGATTTGAAGAGTAAATAATTAAACCTCCGTTTACTACGGAGGTTTTGCTTTTTAATGAGTTTCGTTATTTTCGATTATATCCACATCTTCTACTATAATTATTGAATCATCATCGGACTCTTTAACAGTATAGTCGCCCTCAAAGAACCACTTATAAGCTCTTTCTCCGATAATCTTAGTCTCCACCAAATCAAGACCTCCACCGATAACCGCTCCAACTCCCGGAATCAGCTTTCCGATGTTTATTATGCCTTTCGTTCCAAACTTCGTAAGAAGTCTAAATCCAACTTTCTGGTTTATTTTTGTCAACACCTTGCCGGGAATCTTTTTAATCAAACTATTTGAGAGTTTCATTCCGATTTTAATTCCCGTTTGTTTGACTATCTCGTTTACAGTAACGCCTGCAAGGCAAGCATAAACAAAGGTTTGCGTTTCATCACTATTGAGTTCAAGTCCTGACATATATGCAGTGCACGCTATCATTCGCATTTGCACGTACAAAACACTTGAAACATTAGCAGGAACGGTAATCGGCAATGTAATTGCTCCTCCGAATCCCGTAACAAAGCCTGAAGTAGTGCATTTTATTATTTGATTTTTTATCATAGCTTTGCACGCCTGCTCTATTGTCGGATATTTGGCTACATATTCTTCTGCGATTGTCTTAACCGATGGACTGACATGTGGAATACCTTCTAGTGATTTTTCATAGCAGGTATCGAGCAGTTTCATAATGTCGTCCTGTGTAACCAGTTTTTTCTTTTCTTTCTCAGACATAATATATGCCTCCTTTTTTGTTTTCTTAACACACCTTGTAATTCTCGCGAAAACAGCTGTATTATATAGTCCAAAATAAAAAAGTGCGCCTCAATGAGAGACGCACTGAAAAAGTGTTAACTCCCATTGCTGCGACACAATCTCTCCCGTTATGGTATGAGTAAACAGAGAAAACACCTTTTGCCAAAGTATTTTCCCATAACGGTAGAGATATTCTGATTGTGTCGCAAGGGTATTATAACACAGACAATTTTTATTTTCAACAAAAAATCGCCGACCGTTTTTCCCGGTCGGCGATTGCATTTGTATGATTTTTTAGATTCCGAAATAATTCTT
>CAZFZW010000170.1:0-2723 GCA_964523465.1 uncultured Clostridium sp.
ATGCCTTTTGGCATCAGTTGGCAACCTGAACGACTGCCGGTCTTATGACCGTGTCGCCGAGCTTATAACCCTTTGTGAAAACCTTAACTATAACATTCTCGCCCAGACTCTCATCTTCAAGATGCATAACAGCCGAGTGGAAGTTCGGGTCAAAATTGTCGCCCTCTTCGCCGAATGCGGTTATATCGAGTGCTGCGAGTATATCGACAAACTGCTTATATATCAGCTCAACACCCTTGCGGTAGCCATCGGCATCGCAGTCGGCATTGAGCGCCGCACGCTCGAAATTGTCAATCACCGGCAACAGTTTTTCAACCATATCGGTCTTGGAGCGAAGCTTTATGTCATCTTTCTCACGCAGGGAACGCTTTCTGAAATTATCGTACTCCGCCGCAAGTCTCAAAAAGTTGTCGGCACTCTCCTTGGCCGTCTGCTGAGCCTTTTCAAGCTCCTCTTCAAGCTGAGCTATACGCTCCGCCTGTACATTCTTTTTTGAGGACTTTGACTTCTTTTTTTCCTCCGCCTGAGCGGTCTCGGGAGCGGTGTTCTCCCGCTCCGGAGTCTTGGTACTCTCACTCATTGGTGTACATCCTTTCGTTATTCTTCGAGTGCTTCGGTCATTGTTTTGGTTATCCGACTCGAAATATATTTAAGACCGGGAACCAGTCTGCGGTAATCCATTCTCGTGGGGCCTATGATTCCTATCGTTCCGCTGCTGTCCTCGCCTGCGGAATATCTGGCAAGCAGTACGCTCGAATTGTCAAGCTGAATATAGCCGTTCTCTCTGCCGATTCTTATCTCGAGGTCGCCGTTCATCCTGTCTATCAGATTATTAAGCGGTGTGCCCCGATTCAAAAACTCCAGCAGCTCATACGCTCTGCCGGCGTATTCTCTGTGGTGCAGAAGATTCGACTGACCCGAGAGGAACACTCTCGGTTGAGCAGCTCCCTGCGACAGTTCCGCAACCGCCGAAAGCATTGGGAACATCGAAATGGCCTCCATGCCGAGCCTTGCGGCAAGTGACTGCAAGTAAGCGGGAGTCAGTGCGTTGACAGGTGCTCCGACAAGTGCCGCCTGTGCGACATTATAAAATGTTTCGCACAGCGATACATCTATTCCGCTGTCGAGCCTGAAGAGCTTGCTTCTGAGCATTCCGTTGCTCACGAGCAAAACTATCATCGCCGTGTGTGCCGATATCGGCACAAGCTCAACTCTTTTTATCCTCGTGTTCTCACCCGAAGGAGTTGTCATAAACGCCGCACATTTTGTGAGATAAGCCAGGGTGTCGCCTGCTCGGCTGAGCAGAGTTTCGGGGTCGCCGCCCGGATTTTCAAGTCCTGCATCTATGAGCCTGCAAGCCTCTTCGCTCAACCGCATCTCCGGCACAAGATTATCGACATAGAATCGGTACCCCTCGCCCGTCGGCATACGGCCTGCCGAGGTGTGCGGCTGGTCGAGCAATCCAAGATAGCTGAGTTCCGCCATCTCATTTCGCACGGTAGCCGATGAAACGGATATATCAAGGCAGTCAAGCAGCGTTTTTGATCCGACAGGCTCGCCCGTCCTTATATACTGCTCGACAACGGCAGCAAGAATTTTCTTTTTTCTCTCGCTCAGTTCCATTTGTCTGCCCTTCCGTTTCTGTCGTTAGCACTCTAACTCATCGAGTGCTAACTTACAATTTATACTATACAACCATCGGCGGATTTTGTCAACAATTTATTTGTAAACACTTTGTGAACTTCGCATTGACATATCAAAAAACTGCGATATAATTAAATCCTGTAAACATTTTCGGGAGATAATCAGATGAAATTCGATAATATTATATTTGACCTTGACGGCACTCTTTTAAACACGCTCGACGACCTGCGTGACAGTGTGAACTTCGCACTCGGGCAACTATCGCTCCCCGAGCGAAGCACGGATGAAATCCGCAGATTCGTCGGAAATGGCGTCGCCCGCCTGATCCACCTGTCCGTCCCCAACGGCACAGACAACAAGACAGAGTCCGAATGTCTGAAGATTTTCAAAGAGCACTACAAATGTAATATGAAAAACAAAACCGCACCCTATCCCGGGGTAATCGAGCTGCTCCAAAATCTCAACTCTCTCGGGATAAAGTGCGCCGTGGTCTCGAACAAGTTTGAGCCGGCGGTCGTCGATCTGTGCAGGGACTATTTCGGCTCACTCGTGTGTGCAGCAGTCGGTCAGACGGATACTCGCCTCAAAAAGCCCGAACCCGACGGAGTTCTCTATGCCATAGAACTGCTCGGTGCAAATTCAGACAATACCGTATATGTCGGAGATTCCGAGGTCGATGTCCTCACCGCAAAGAATTCGTCTCTCCCCTGCATTGGCGTGTCGTGGGGCTTTCGTTCAAGAGATGTGCTGAAAACCAGCGGCGCAGAGTATATCGCAGACAGCACAGACGACATATTAAACATTATTAAAAATTAATCGCGCAGAAAGGAATCCCCAATGTCAGACTCAACCGCACTTGTCCTATGGTTCTTAAACAATTCTCTGCTCTCGCTCCTCCAGGGCGGATTCACATGGTTTAACCTTGCCCCCAAGTTCAACAAATATCTCACACTTTTTCTCTCAACCGTTCCCCTCGCTTTTTTGGCAGTATCTCAGAAGTTTATACATTTTATAGCACCGTCTTTTCTCGTCATCCTCGGTCTGGGATATTATTTTATCTCATCGGCGGTTTTATACAA
>CAZFZW010000171.1:0-2700 GCA_964523465.1 uncultured Clostridium sp.
TTTGATCGTTTGTGATGATTACTTTAACTTTGCCTCTCATTTTCTCTTCTTCACATCCTCGTGTTTTTCGTAGGCCTTTATTATATCCTGAACGAGCTTGTGCCTGACCACATCACGCTCGTTGAACCTGACAATTTGAATATCCTCAACGCCCTTGAGAACTTTTACGGCATCGACAAGACCGCTGCGTTTTCCGTCGGGCAGATCGACCTGGGTTATGTCACCCGTGACGACCATTTTTGAGTTGAAGCCGAGACGGGTAAGGAACATCTTCATCTGCTCGACTGAGGTGTTCTGCGCCTCATCGAGGATTATGAAGCTGTCATCAAGCGTTCTGCCTCGCATATATGCAAGTGGAGCGACTTCGATGTTGCCCCTCTCAAGCTGTTTTTGAAAGTTTTCCGCACCGAGCATATCAAACAGTGCATCGTAGAGCGGACGCAGATAAGGATCAACCTTCTGCTGAAGATCACCGGGCAAAAAGCCGAGTTTTTCACCTGCCTCAACCGCAGGACGGGTGAGGATTATGCGGTTGACTTCCTTTGCACGAAAAGCCGTTACCGCCATGGCGACTGCAAGATAGGTCTTGCCTGTACCGGCAGGGCCTACGCCGAGGGTTACGGTGTTTTGGCGTATAGCCTCTATATATTTCTTCTGACCGAGCGTTTTTGGCTTGACAGGTCTGCCTTTTGAGGTTATGCAGATGCAGTCTGCTGTCATTTCGGACAGCTTGTCCTCATTTCCCTCGTTGACGAGCGAGATGACATAGCGCACATTCTGGTCGCTGAGAGCTTCACCTCGATTTATTAGCATGAGCAGTCCGTTTATGGCTCTTATGCCTTTTGAGACGTTCTCCGCTTCACCTGTAACTTTTATGTCCGACCCACGGCTTATGACCGAAACATCGAACTCCTGCTCTATCATTTTAATGTTTTCGTCAAAGCTTCCGAACAGGCTGACCGCCTGTTCCATTCGCTCAACGCTGATTGACTGTTCAAACATAGAATTATCTCCGAATCGGCAAGAAAATATAAAATGAGTTTTCGTCATAACTCATAATATTATCTAAATATTTTGTTACATTATACCATATTTTTCAAACGGTGTCACTATAAAAAAGACGATTTTTTATTAAGTTTTCATAAAAAAATTGTATTTTTTTGTACATCGAGTTCAAAAAACAACTTTCTTATCGATAAAGAAATATTTCTTTGCTTTTGTGCGTTTGTGAAAGTGCTCTGAAAGTTCTTGAAGTTTTGTCCAAAGTAATGTAAAATATATATATTATTCGGCACATGTGGAGGAACTTATATGAAAAAAGGCAAATGGATAACAGTTGCCGTGTGTGTCGCAGCCGTTGTCGTGATAGCACTGTCCGCTTTTGATGTGATAAAAGTCGGGCGTGAATATAAAAATTCATCCGTTTTAATGAACACTACCGTCTCTGCCGACATCAGCGGTACGCAGGCACAGAGCGTGGGCGAAGAGATTTTCAAACGCATTTCTCAGCTCGAAAATAAGCTTTTGTCCCGTCATATTGAACTGTCTGCCGTCGGCGAGATAAACGCCTGTGCAGGTCAGGAGACAGTGATAACTCTTTTTTCGCAGTCTTACGGAGATGGGAATGTCGATGACCCCGTTTCGGATATTCTGAATATCATTTCACGCTGTCAAACTCTCAGACAGGACAGCGGCGGTGCATTCAACCCTCTGCTCGGCAGACTCAGCGACCTCTGGGGCTTCGGCACGGGTAATGAGCGTGTGCCGAGTGAAAATGAGATAAAGTCGGCACTCAACGGCACGGATGAGCCTATAGAGATAAACGGTAGAAAAGTCAAAATTCCGACAAATACCGTTCTTGACCTCGGTGCGGTGGGCAAGGGCATTGCCTGCGACGAGGCAAAAAAACTGCTCGAGAGTGCAAAGGTAAAAAGTGCCGTTATATCGGTCGGCGGAAGTGTGCTGCTCTACGGAGAGGACAGGCAGTTTGAGGTCGGCATAAGAGACCCGTTCTCGCAGTCCGGTACTGACTGCTTTGCGACTCTTTCACTTTCTGCCTGCTGTGTTTCGACCTCCGGCAGTTATGAGAGAAATTTTGAATCCGACGGCGTAACATATCATCACATTTTGAACCCGAAAACCGGCTATCCTGCCGATAGCGGACTTGTGAGTGTGACGGTGGTGTGCGAGGACGGCTTTTTGTCCGATGCACTTTCAACTGCCTGCTTCGTGCTCGGATACGAGGACTCACTGCCGCTTTTGAAAAAATACAATGCCGAGGCGGTGTTTGTCACAGATGAAAAAAAGGTTCTTGTGACAGACGGACTTTGCGACAGCCTCAGCGTGGAGAAAGACAGCTTCACTGTCATTGACGGGCAGGGGAAATGATGCAAAGAAAATTCATAAAGAAAGCCGATTTGATTCTTGCGGCACTCCTGTTGTGCGTGTGTGCGGCGTTTATGCTTTGGCGCTCTTTCTCGAGCCAAAGCGTCACTGCCGTGATTTACGCAGACGGTCGGGAATATGAGAGAATAGCGCTTGACGCTGATGTTGATACAACCGTTACCTCGGTCTCGGGTGTTATAATAAGGATAAAGGACGGCTCGGTGTGGTTTGAAAGCTCGGATTGCCCCGATGAACTGTGCGTGAAAACGGGGAAACTGAGCAAGGCGGGAGATACAGCGGCGTGTCTGCCCAAAG
>CAZFZW010000172.1:0-2684 GCA_964523465.1 uncultured Clostridium sp.
GGAAAACCAGCATACCTGATTGATTTACATAACGTTTTGGGTTGCGAATCACCAGAAAACCTACCGGGTTCGGCTTGAACGGTGCGGCCAGCACGGAATTTGCCCGCAGGCGCTGGTAGACATCGTATTCGCAGGGCAACGAATCTTTCACCGCCGAAGTATCCGACAGAATCACGATATTGTTTTCATTCATGGCCCGAATCCAACTCGGCATAGATTCCATGGATTCAAATTCATGCAGTAGTGTCAGTGTGTGATCCGGTCTGCCAACTTTGTACCACCATACCGGTGTCCAGAGACCCAGATCCATGTCCACCGACAGAATACCAGCCCAGTCTCCGTCATAGAAATCGCAGGCGGTTTTCAGAGTACCGATGGCAATCTCCTCCGGGTCATCCGTGATATGCAGATTTGCCTCCAGCTCTTTCAGTGTCCGATCCTGCTGGGTGCAGTAGTAGAGGTGATCTTCATCGAACAACTCACCATTTACCATAAGTTGCCTAGGTTTTGCCTGTTCCGGTTCCTTTTTCCCAAACAATCCAAACAATGCTGCCATTGTTTTTCCCCCTTTCTCAAAAAAGCACAAGGAATGGCCACTTCAATCCGGAAGACCGACCATTCCTTGTCCATCGCAACCATACAGAGGAATCTGTACGGTCATCCTTATTCTGTTTATCGCTACATATTCTTTTCCACCGATACAGCAGAAATCATCTGCTGTACCACATTTTTCATTTCAGGAGAAAGTTTCCTCCAATCATTAATCAGCCGCCGTTCTTCCAACGTAAACTCCTTATCCTGTGTATCCGCATCAAAAAACTCGGCCAGGGTAATGCCAAACGCTTTACAGCAGCTTTCGATTGTCGCAACCGTTGGGTTATTTCCACGGTTGATCATGCTGGAAATCGTGGTTTGGGATAAATTTGCTTCTTTGGCGAGACGGTACTTTGACCAGCCACGTTGCCTCAGTAGTTCATTTATCCGGGCTATCAAGTCCATGTCAATCACCGCCTTCTTTACACTATAATTATACAACATAGGAACGCAGCATCGTTAGACCGAGTAGGTTGTATAGAATTAGAACGCACTTGCGTACTACATCTGGTAGTGTAATCAAAAGACGCAAAATAATGCGGGATTATACAAAAAATCCGCAAGGCTTTCACCTTGCGGATATCATGGAACTTTTATCACATACTGTTTTTTCACTTTATCCCATCATGGCTCACAGAAGCATCTATCTCAGCCAGATTCGGATAGTCATCGACCCGGTTCAGTCCGGACAGATGGATAATTGGTGCAGCAATCAGCACAAAACCAATCCCTAAGATGTATTTTGCGCCATCCACAACTCTAATCAGAATCTTTTTCATTATACTCCATCCTTCTGATAGACAGGCAGTGAATATACAAATCCACGGCGCATAGCATTCTGTTCCTCGACCATATTTCGGATCGCACATTCACGGCACAGTTGTCCTGCGCCGGAGAGGTAATCGGGGCGCATATCAATCGGTATTGTTCTGGCCACCCTCGTCACTGCGCCGCATATGACACATTTTTCATATTTCCCCGAATCGATATCTGACACAATCAGCATCTCCTTTTGTCGTTTTTTCTTATGCGCTACACAGCAGCGTATTCCGGTAAAATGGGTAGCATTGTAACGTGCATTTCTTTATTTCTATGGTCAACAGAAATGGAAATAGGATGATCTTTAGCCCATTCGGGATTTTGATCGGCATACGTTTTCCATTTTCGATAGTATTCCGCAACGCCATCGAACAGGACTTCTTCCGCTTCTTTCCGAGCTGCAGCAGCATCTTCAATTTTATCGTAGGTTCCGAGAAAGTACTGTTTCTTCTGAAATACGATTTTGGCGATATATTTTCCTCGCACCAGATAAACGCCTTTGTACCCGGTTGTATTATCCGAGGGGATTTTTTTGCTTTTCAGCATATCTACAGATGTACCGTCTATATGGGTCAGGAAAGATTGCAACTTTTGGTCGTGCTCTTTCTTCTGACAACCACAACTTCGGAGATTGGAATACATCAAATCGTTGTAGGAAACATCGATTTCCTTTTGGCAGTCACAACGGCAATGCCAGATCACATTTCCTCCGCTGCTGCGCTTACCTGTTGGGTACAGAGCTGTCAGTCGTCCAAATTTGCGGTTTGTAATATCCGTATACGCATAGTTTTTTACGCTCTGACAGCCACAGTGGGTCTTTTTCCCGGATATCAGCTCCGATGCCGTTGCTTCACAGGTATAGCCGCATTTGCACAGACAAGTCCAGTAAGGCCCCATCGTTGTTCGTTTTTTACTCCGCCCCACCACTTTCAGATCACCAAACTCTCTGTGCAGGAGATCATAGGCATTGACTTCACGAGATTTTTCTCTGGCCAGGCATCCGCAACTTTCCGAGTTTCCATATTTCAGCGAACGCTCCAGAACATAGCGCATGGTGCCACATTTACAGCGGCAAAGCCATTTCTTTTCCCCATGAGAGCTTACTTCATAATTATCCTGAACAGTCCAGTAACCAACAGTGGCTCCGGGAGATATACCTTCGCGTTCCATGCAACGCCCCCTTTCACAGCAGGTTTTGAATCGCTCATCATTCCCTGTTGCACAGGGAATGACAAGGGTACCCTTGTCGCAATTATTCTGTAAGTTCTTCC
>CAZFZW010000173.1:0-2625 GCA_964523465.1 uncultured Clostridium sp.
TCGGTGACTTTGATGCCGACGGCGTTACCTCCACCGCACTTTTGTATACATATCTTGAGTCAAAGGGTGCCAATGTCCTGTGGTATATTCCCGACAGACTCACCGAGGGATACGGACTGAGCGTGCCTGCTGTTGAAAAATTAAAAGCGATGGGCGCTCAGCTCATAGTAACCGTTGATAACGGCGTCAGTGCGGCAGATGCCGCCGAGCGTGCTTATGAACTTGGTATGGAGCTTGTCATAACCGACCATCACAAAGTTCCCGATGTTATGCCCCGAGCCGAGGCAGTGGTTGATCTTCACCGTGCCGACTGCGACAGCCCGTTTAAAGAGCTTTGCGGTGCAGGCGTTGCGTTTAAGCTTGCGTGTGCCATGGAGCTTGAGGACGATACGGCGGTCATAGAGGATTTTGCGGATCTCGCCGCAATCGGTACGATAAGCGATGTAGTCAGCCTCACGGGGGAAAACCGTGCAATAGTCAAGGCAGGACTTAAAAGTATAAACAACCGCTCAAGAGCGGGAATAAACGAGCTTTTGAATGTTGCCGATATGGGCGGAAAATATATAAATGCCACCTCCGTCGCTTTCACGATTTCGCCTCGCATCAACGCCGCAGGCAGAATGGGTTCGGCAGACCGTGCGCTTGAACTGCTTTTGAGCGATGACCCGGATATGGCGAACGACCTTGCTCAGACTATACACGAGGCCAACCGTGAACGCCAGAGGATAGAGGGCGAGATTTTGGCGCAGGTCGAGCAGCAGCTTGCCCAACGCCCGGATATACGCTATGCACCTGTCATAATAGCGGACGGAGAGGATTGGCACAACGGTGTTATCGGTATCGTTGCCGCAAGAATACAGGAGAAGTATTCAAAGCCCTGTATTATAATCTCACGTTCCACCGCAGACGGTACAGCGAGAGGTTCGGGCAGAAGCACCGAGGGATTCTCACTCTACGATGCCATTAAGAACTCGCAGCACCTTTTGACACACTTCGGCGGTCATACGCAGGCGGCAGGACTTTCACTGCTTGCAAAGGATGTGCCCGAGCTTCGCCGTGAGATAATCGAATATGCACTCAATACTGAGATTCCTTTCCCCGTGCAGAATATAGATTTGAGGCTCAATCCCGCACAGATATCAATGGATATTCTCGATGCGGTGTCGTCGCTTGAACCGTTCGGCGCAGGCAATCCCCAACCGATATTCGGACTTTACGGCATGAAAATCGAGGGATTTTCGCCGGTCGGCAATGGCAAGCATATGAGAATCACCGTTACAAAGGGTGACACGAAACTGTTTGCGATGTATTTCGGAATGAACGAAAATTCATTCTTCTACAGCGTGGGCGACACTGTTGACCTTGCTGTGAATCTTGAGAAAAACGAGTATATGGGCAATGTCCGCATCGGCGTTTATATCAGGAATATGCGCCCCTCCGGCGGCGATGATGTCAAAGTGTTGGAGGGACTTCGACTGTTTGACAGAGTTATGCACGGTGATATGCTCACTCCTGAACAGGCACAGGCGGCGCTGCCGGACAGAAACCTCTGTGGCAAAGTCTATACTCAGATTAAACGCCACGGCTCGTGGAGTGCGGAGTATGAACTGCTCTGTATGCGTTCGGGATTTTCGCAGGACAATATATGCAAGGTGGCGTGCGCTGTCGAAATAATGGTGCAGACCGGAGTTATCAACCGCAGTCCCGTAGGTAATATAGTTATAAATGAAAACAGTCCCAAGGTGAATCTTGAGACTGCACCGCTTATGCAGCATATAAGAAGCTTTTTGTAAGGGAGTGAGAGTATGAGATCGTGGGAAGAAAAAATTAACGGAGCACCGCAGAAGAAAAACGAACCGTCGGATTTTTCGGACGGAAGCTCGTCTTTTGACGACGGCTTTGACGCTCTGTGGGAAAGAATAACGAATATGTACCGTGATGACGAGCTTGAAGTGATAAAGCGTGCTTACACCCTTGCAAAAGATAAGCACCGCACCCAGCTTCGACATTCGGGCGAGCCATATATAATTCATCCTATAGCCGTTGCCAATATTCTCGTCGACCTCGGTATGGACAGCGAATCCCTTGCTGCCGCCCTGCTGCATGACACTGTGGAGGATACCGATGTCACAAAAGCGGATATAGAGCGTGAGTTCGGTGAGGAGATAGCACAGCTTGTTGATGGTGTTACAAAGCTTGCCAAAGTGCCCACAGAGACAAAGGCCGAGGCACAGGCTGAGAACATCAGAAAAATGCTCCTTGCAATGTCCAATGACATAAGGGTCATAATCATAAAACTTGCCGACCGACTTCACAATATGCGTACTATCGGCTATGTCCGTGAAGAAAAACGCCGTGAGACCGCACTTGAAACTCTTGAAATCTATGCTCCCATCGCTCACCGTTTGGGTATCAGAGCGATAAAGGAGGAGCTTGAGGACCTTGCGATAATCTGTCTTGACCCTGTGGCTTATAAGGAAATAGACGAGTCGCTAAACGCCCAGAGCGAGTCACGCAAGGAGTTTCTCGACAATATTATCGAGAAGATAGAGGAGAGGGTCTCTCCGCTCGTCTCCGGCTGTAAGGTCGAGGGCAGAATAAAGAGTGTCCACGGAATTTACCGCA
>CAZFZW010000174.1:0-2613 GCA_964523465.1 uncultured Clostridium sp.
TGCTTTTGCGTGCATCGTCAATGGGCGGCGTTATGACCATGGCATATTTTTATAAGTACGGCACAAGCGGCATAGATGCGTGCATCTTCCAGTGCTGTCCGATACTCGGCACTGCTGTTGCGGGTGAGCTGTTCACGAAAGACATAGTCATCGACCCCGATGCACTTGTGCGCTATGCCTCACAGCTGCCCATGGATGAACAGTGGCAGTCCGACCTGCTGTCGAGTGTATTGCTATTGCTCCACAGGGCAGGCGTTTTTGAGGCGCTTGTCGGTGTTGCGGACAACCTGCTCGAAAATCTGACGGACAGAGTTTTTGAGGAATTTATGTATCCTGTATTCGCCTCAATGCCGGGTATATGGAGCTTTGTCCCCGACTGCGATTATGAGAAAGCAAAAGAGCTTGCATTTGACGAGAGCACGAGTGAAAAGCTCATCTCACGCCTTGACGAGTATCACTACAATGTTCAGTGCAAGGCAGGAGAAATTCTCAACAAAGCAAAGTCGGACGGAGTGAAGATAATGATTCTTGCCGCTTATAACAAGCAGCGCACACCGCTTGTCAAGTCCTATAACAGCAACAGTGATGCTACCGTTGACACGGTATATGCCTCTCTCGGTGCGACCGTGGCTGACCTCGGCGAAACTCTCGGTGACGGCTATGTTCAACAAAACGAAAACGGCACCCACGACCACCTGTCGAAAGACGGCGTTATTGACGCATCGACCTGCCTGCTGCCGGAGAATACATGGTTTGTGCGTGATATGCTTCACTGCAAAACTCACGCAGGACATCACGAGCTTTACAACTGGTTCTTCTATACGGACGGACAGCTTGATGTGTGGTCAAATGAGAGCTATCCGCAGTTTTTGCAAAACGATGTGAACGCAAAGACACTCACGCCCCTCGGAGCACAGGCGAGACCTGCCGTGACCGAAACGGAAAGCAGTTCAACGCCCTCAGATGAACTGCTGACTCCCGACACCGGAGTTGTGCTCTCTCCTGCATTTGCGGCACTTTCCGCAGCACTTCCGGCGGCGTTCGTCTGCATACGCAAGCGTGACAAAAAATCCTAAAATTCGCCTCGGCAGTCTCATGGCTGTCGAGGTTCTCTTTTTCTTAAATATATTTAAAAATATATTACAAATTATGCACTCTCAGTCTTGAAATAGATAGAGAACAAGTGTAAAATATACTGTGTAAAGCTTTATTTTAAGCATTCAATTTTTTATGGGAAAGGTAGTGTAATAATGGCAAGATTTCTCTATTCCGCTTTCTCCGATGAGGCAGCTGCCGACATTGACGGACAGATAGCCGCATGTAAGGCAAACGGTGTTACTCATATGGAACTGCGTGGTATCAACGGCAAAAACATATCCGATTTTTCCGTTGACGAGGCCAAAGCACTCAAAGAAAAGCTCGACGAAAACGGTATGAAGGTTTCTTCTATCGGTTCGCATTACGGCAAAATCGAAATAACCGACGATTTCGAGCCGCATTTCGAGGCATTCAAGAACACCGTTGAGGTCGCTAAAATTCTTGAAGCCAAGTACATCCGCATATTCAGCTTCTATTTCACCAAGGGTGAGAGCTACAGTGAGTACCGTGATGAGGTTATCCGCCGTGTTAAGGCAATGGGCGAATACGCAAAAGAGAATGGCGTTCTCTGCTGCCACGAAAACGAGCGTGGAATCTACGGTGATACTCCCGTAAGATGCCTCGATCTCCACAATACTCTCGGTGACACCATCGGCGGTATATTCGACCCCGCAAACTTCATCTTGAATGATGTTGACATTCTCCCTGCATATGAGATGCTTGAGAAGTTCATCACTTATATGCACGTTAAGGATGCTATCGCAGACGAGAAAGTTGTTGTCCCCGCAGGTCAGGGCGACGCTCACTTCGAGTGGCTTATTCGCCGCCTCAATCAGAGAGAGGGCGAGATGTTCCTGTCTGTCGAGCCGCACCTCAAGGTGTTTTCAACCCTCGAGTCTCTCGAGAAGGATGACTCCCTCGCACAGAAGATGGATAAGTATGCTTATCCCGACAATAACGCTTCCTTCGCTGCCGCTGTCGGCGGAATCAAGGAGGTTGTCTCCAAGGTAAAGCCCATCCGTTATGGCATAATCGGTGTCGGCAACATGGGTACTTCCCACCTCAACTATTATCTCGACGGCGACCTGCCTGAGCTTGAGCTGACGGCTATTGCCGATATCGACCCTGCAAAGATCGAGAGAGCACGCAAGACCTGCGAATCGAGAAGCTGTGTACATATCACATATTTCGACGACGCAAAGGCTCTTATGGATTCCGGCCTTGTTGATGCAGTTGTCGTTGCAACTCCTCACTATGACCATCCGCCTCTGGTTGAGTACGGTCTGACCCACGGCCTGCACGTCCTCAGTGAGAAGCCTGCAGGTGTTTATACAAAGCACGTGCGTGAGATGAACGAGATTGCCGCAAAGAGCGACAAGGTCTTTGCACTGATGTTCAACCAGCGTACAAATCCCGTTTACAAGAAGCTTCGTGAGATAGTTCAGAGTGGCGAGTACGGCGAGATTCACCGTTTCAACTGGATAATCACTGACTGGTTCCGCACTCAGGCATACT
>CAZFZW010000175.1:0-2612 GCA_964523465.1 uncultured Clostridium sp.
CACAGTTCACCAATTCCACATTCACCACACCGGACAGCGACAAGAAAGAGGAGGCGTAAATCATGCTTGTTTCAATCAACTGGATCAAGGACTATGTTGACCTTGAGGGTTGTGACATAAAGGGACTTATCAACAAGTTCACCCTTGCCACCGCCGAGGTCGAGGACATATATTACATGGGCAACGATGTTCAAAAAGTCGTTGTCGGCGAGATAAAGACAATTGAGAATCATCCCGATTCAAAGAAGCTTCACCTGCTCACCGTTGACATCGGTGATAAAGTCGTAAACTGCGTTTGCGGTGCTCCCAATGTCAGAGTCGGTCAGAAAGTCGCCTTTGCCACAGTCGGTGGCAGAGTTGTTGCCGGTGAGATTAACAAGGCAACTATCGCCGGATATGAATCCGAGGGTATGTGCTGCTCGGAAAAGGAGCTTGGCATAAGTGACGACCATTCGGGCATCATGGAGCTTGACAGCGAATACAAAAACGGTACAGACATAAAGGACATCTTCCCCATTGACGATATTGTTTTTGAAGTTGACAACAAATCGCTCACCAACCGTCCCGACCTCTGGGGACATTACGGCATCGCCCGTGAGTTTGCCGCTTTGACCGGCAGAGAGTTAAAGCCGCTCGACCTTGCCGAGCTTGACAGCGAGTGCGATGAAGCTGTGCCTGTAACCATCGGCGACACCGAGCACGTTTACCGTTACTCCTGCCTGCGTATGGCAAATATCACAAAGCACGTCAGCCCCATGGATATTAAAATCAGACTTTTCTATTGCGGAATGAGACCGATAAACCTCCTTGCCGACCTGACAAACTACATTATGCTTGAGATAGGTCAGCCTACCCACGCATTTGATGCTACAAAGATCGACCACATTAAGGTTGACACTCCAAAAGAAGAACTCGACTTTGTGACCCTCGACGGCACAACAAGAAAGGCAGATATCAACACTCTGCTTATATATAACCACGATGAGCCTGTTGCTATCGCCGGTATAATGGGCGGTCTTGATTCCGAGATTGTCGGCGACACTTCGAGTGTTGTGCTTGAATCCGCAAACTTTGACGGCATTTGCGTTCGCAAATCCTCTTCCCGCCTCGGTCTGCGTACCGATGCAAGTGCAAGATATGAGAAGATGCTCGACCCCGAGCTCACTCTCACTGCCATCAAGCGTTTTGTAAAGCTCGTCAAGGACATTGACTGCGGTGCTGTTATCGACTCAAAGCTCACTGATGAATATGTGAGAAAATACGACGAGATAACCCTCACTTTCGACAAGGCTTATGTTGACAGATACACGGGCATTGAGATTTCAAACGAGCGTATCGTCAAGACCCTCACACTGCTCGGCTTTGGCGTGAATGAAGAAAACGGCGTATTCACCGTCACCGTTCCCTCCTGGAGAGCAACAAAGGATGTCACGATTAAAGCCGACATCATCGAGGAAATAACCAGAATTTACGGCTATGACAACTTCGAGATAACAACAACTCGCAGTCCCTTAAAGCCCGTACACAGTGCGCCCGAAAGACTTGTCAGCGACGAGATAAAGGATATACTTGTCAAGAAGTACTCCATGCACGAGGTTCACTCTTATGTCTGGTGCGACAAGAAAAAGTATAAGAAGCTCGGCATTGAGGTTGAGGACAATGTAAAGATACTCAACATCGAGAATTCCGACAACGGTGTGCTTCGCAACTCCATGCTGCCCACTCTGCTCGTTGCGGCATATGAGAACAAGGACTATGCCGATACCTACGGAATATTCGAGATAGGCAGAGTTATTGACGGCACACTTGAAAACGGCTACTGCAACGAACGCCGTCACCTGGGCGTTGTGCTGTTCTCAAAGGCAAAGAGCGAGCGTGACCTCTACTACAAAGCTGTTGAAACAGTCAGTTGCATATTCGAGCAGATTAAGCACTGCGCTCCGAAATTCTCGAAGATTGCACCCGAGCACGCATGGCAACATCCGAAGAATACCGCCGCTATCATCGCAGACGGCGTGAAAGTCGGTACTCTCTGTGCACTTCATCCGCAGAATGCCGCAAAGCTTGACAAGACAGGTTCGGCAGTCTGCATTGAGATGGATATTGATCTGTTCAGCGACGCTAAGGCTTACGACATCGAGTTCAAAGAGCCTTCATCCCGTCAGGGCACATATTATGACCTCTCTCTTGTGTTGAAGAAGGGCGTAACTTACAGCGAGATAGCCGAGACATGGAGCAGCATGAACATCAATGAGCTTGAGAGTGTTAAGCTCATCGACACCTATGAGTTGCTCGGCACAAAGAGCATTACACTTCGATTCAACTTCTCCTCTCACGAGCGCACCCTCGAAATGGAAGAGGTTCAGAGCTGGATAGACGAGATACTCAGAAAACTCTCCGCAATCGGCGTTTCACTGAGAGTTTAAGTTAATTTTAAAAATACCATTGTTTTGTTGCGACTTTTGGTATATAATAAACTTTATGGAGGTGGTTACTTATGGCAGATGAGACCATTCAATTCTCTATCAAAAACGAAAATGACGAAGAAATGAAAAAGATACTCCTTGAGGTATACAACGCACTTAACGAAAAGGGGTACAATTCGGTCAGCC
>CAZFZW010000176.1:0-2611 GCA_964523465.1 uncultured Clostridium sp.
GAACGCGCAGGCGGCGCTCTCCGTCGCCGACCGTGCGTACGTTCTCGAAACGGGCCGCATTTCGCTCACCGGCACCGGTGCGGAGCTGATGGCGAGCGACGAAGTGCGCCGCGCCTACCTCGGCGGCTAACACCGCCGCGCGTGCATCCGCAGTTTATTTATAAAGGGAGGGAAGCCCTGTGGGCTTCCCTCCCTTTCCCGTTTTTGCGCGCTTACATGCCCTTTTCGTAGGACTCGATCATTTTCTTACTTAATTGGCCAGTACGACCCTTTATTTTTTCAAGTTCACGCTGGACGATTTCATCTGTCAAAAGATGGATCTGCAAGCTGATATGCTGTTCGTCCAGCGGAGTAATGTCAATTCTTTTGATGAAATTATCCACAAAATCGCGGTTCATCATGCCATCTTCCAAATCCTCCAGCTTAAAGGACAGGGCGCGTTTCATACGCTCCACCTGCTCCTCTATCTGCTCCGCCAGTTCTTCCCAATTTGCCATATTGTCAAGGGTGGCTTCCAGATTTGCTTTTTGCGCACGGGTCTTATCCATCATGCGCTTAAATTCATCCAGCGTCAGATCTCCGGCAACCTTCATATCCAAAAGCTGCTCTTGCTTATCATCAATGGTCAAAAGTTCCGCTGTGATCCGTTCCCGCTCTGCTTTATAATGGGCGGTGTCCGCCATGATCGACTTGTATTCTTCCGTGTAAGCGGCTAAAATTCTGTCTGCGCCTTTGGCGAACTCACGAAATGCGTCCAGAATGACAGGGTTCAGTTCGCTTTCATAAATGGCGATAGAACGGCAGGAGGCGGCTCCGTGATTGATTTTATGGCTGCACAGCCACTTGCTGACATTGGTGCCTTTGTAGTGAACATCCTTGCAGTAATAGGGCGCACCGTCCTCTGTGCAAAACAGCTTGCCGGTATAGATATTTTTGTGAGTAGAACAGTTGCGCCGTCCTTTCACATCAATACTGCGCCGCTTAAATACTTCGTTGGCAGCCTCCCATAGTTCCTCGCTGACCAAGGCCGGAACAGTCCCGCCATCTTCGTCCTTATACATGAGCCATTCTTCTTCGGGGAGGAATTTTTGACGCTTATTGAAAATGTCAACAACCTTGACCTTTCCGCCTACAAAGTAACCCTTGTATTTGGGATTGGTAATGATGTTTGACATAGTGGTGTGTGCCAACCGATTTCCATTGTGATTTCGGTAGCCCTCCTGATAGATGATCTCCTCGATCTCTTTCATGGAGTATTGATTTGTTGCGTACAGTTCAAAGATCCGCCGTACCATAGGAGCGGTTTTTTCGTCCACTTCCAGCTTGCAGTTGACCTTTTTATAGCCCCACATCCGGCAGCCCAGGACATGCCCCTTTTGAATGCTTTTCTGATGACCGCGTTTGACACGCTTGCTGATTTTTCGGCTCTCGTTCTCCGCATCCACCAGCTTTTGCTGTATCTGTATGTCACAGTCCGTGTCATAGGTATTCAAATCATCATAAAGGAAAATGACAGGGATACCTTTTTCTTTCAAATACTGAATATTTTGCAGACCCTCCATGGTGTTTCGACCAAAACGGGAAATCTCGCCTGTAACCAGCAGGTCATATTCTCCCGCTGCACCAGCAGCCAGCAGATTAAGAAAATCTTTCCGCTTTTTTGTGGTCAGACCGCTCTTGCCGTCATCCACAAAGGCTTTGACAAATGTCCAGTTTTTGTGCCGCTCCACATACTCACGAAAATCATCCGTCATATTGTGCAGGGACGCAGCCTGTGTCTCTTTCTCTGTGCTGACACGGGAATATGTGGAGCAGCGCAAGGGCAAATCTGCAATATCGCTGTGTTCCAGCAAATCCCGCAATTCGTAAATCGTCATATGGGCCTCCTTCGTTGGACATAATATCATGTTTTATTAACAATATTATAATTCAATTCCTTATATATGTAAAGGGCAAAGGGCCGGAAAACTGATTTTTCCAGCCCTTTTTTGCTCGCCCGTATATGCTGTTAATGTGTGATTCCGTATTTTTGTCTCATATTTATTTCCATTTTTCTATATATCTCTTTTGTAATCAGCCCTTTTTGCAACGCATATCGGTTGAGCTGAAGCAGATATGCCAGCATAACGCCCTGCTCCAATTTTTCACGCCCCTCTGATGAGGTGAGAGCCAATTTCAATATCCTCCTTTACCTGTTCTTGGAAGTAGTCTGCTCAGAAAATGGAGGATTATACCGTCTGCTCATCGAACAGATAGGCTTGAAATACCGTACCATCCGCCGTGATGAAGCGGCCTCTTGCGTCCTTTGGTATCTGCTCGGCGGCACTGGTGTTGTCGAGGATGATTTGAGAGAGCACGCTGTCAGCCCTGCCGCAGACACGGAAATCCATGTTGTTGCGGATCTGGCCGGGGATGATGGTCGCGTCAGGCCGCTGCGTGGCAAGAATGAGGTGGATACCGAATGCCCGTCCCTGCCGCGCAATGGTGGACAGCTTGCTTTCGATTTGGGAGAGCAGCTTCTTGCGTTCGCTGTCCGCGCCTGTCCTGTCCAAAACTTCCGCCACCTCGTCACAGGCAAATATCAATCGGGCCAGCCTGTTCTCCGTGGTTG
>CAZFZW010000177.1:0-2609 GCA_964523465.1 uncultured Clostridium sp.
TTTCGTCTTTTACATTGATGTGCAGATGACCTGCCGCCTGAACTGCATCGGTGTGGAAAATAACGCCATTTTCCTTGCAGACCTCACCGATTTCGGCTATCGGCTGAATACTGCCTATCTCATTGTTGGCGTACATAATCGTGACAAGGCAGGTGTCCTCACGGATAGCGTCTGCCACCTGCCCGGCTGAAATCATTCCGTTTTCATGGACATCGAGCAGTGTTACTTCAAAGCCCTCTTTCTCAAGTCTTTTCAATGTATGAAGCACGGCATGATGCTCGAAAGCGGTGGAAACTATATGTTTTTTGCCTTTCTTTGCTCCGATATACGCAGCGGAGACTATTGCCTGATTGTCCGCCTCGCTGCCACCAGAGGTGAAAGTTATCTCGCTCGGCTCACAGCCTATTACCGCCGCCGCATCAGCTCTCGCCTGTCTGAGAACATCGGCGGCCTCCTGCCCAACAGAATGAAGGCTTGACGGATTGCCGTAAACCTTGTCCATATAAGGCAGCATAGCTTCTATAGCAGTACGGCTCATTTTGGTCGTCGCCGCATTATCAACATAGATAGTATGCATTTATATATATCTCCTCTCAACTGTCAAATATGCCCGAATAAATTCTATCGGGAACTGTAGAGATTATATACCCATTTACATACTATGTCAATAGGTTAATAACAAAAAGGAAAGCAGGGGAAGATTTTTTATTATCGTCCCCTGCTTTATTGTTGAGATTGATTTATTCAGCGGAAAAGTCGGACTTTTCCGCACCTTTTTCAAGAGCTGCGTCCGCCCAATCGGCAATATAAGCCTCAACTTCATCACGGTTGAGCTCGTTGAGTATCTCATGCCTGCAATCCTCGAAAAGCTTCAAGGTGACATCGTGGCCTGTGGCCTTGAGTCCGTCCGCTACCTGAGCTACACCCTTGGAATAATCGCCCACGGGATCCATCGAACCCGAAACAACGAGAACGGGGATGTCAGTGGAAAGTCTCGTGTACCAGTCCTTGCCCGAGACGGAATTGAGAACGGAGAACAAATCTCTGTAACCGGCGGCGGTGAAAAGATAGCCGCAATACTTGTCATCGATGTACTTTTGAACTTCCGCCTCATCCCTTGTCAGCCAATCAAACTCAGTCTTGGGATTGTCGAATTTCTTATTATAAGCACCAAAAGCGACACTGTTGATAAATTCGCTTCTGTGACGGCTACCACGACTCTTTGCGACAAAACCGGCAAGCTTAATCGCAATCGGTGCGGCAGGGTTCTTGCCGCTTGTTCCGCAGTAAATCGCCGCCTGAACATCGTTATATTTGGCAGTATAATTCCTTGCTATAAACGAGCCCATGCTGTGACCGAAGAACACGACAGGCTTTTCGGGATACTCCTCACGAGCAATATCGGTAAGTGAGCGACAATCGACAACAAAATCTCTCCATCCGTCTTTCTCGCCGAAATAGCCGAGCTGCTCATCGGATTCAACGGACTTGCCGTGACCGATATGGTCGTTGATAAACACGGCATAACCGTGCTCGCACAGAGTTTTGGCAAAACGCTCATATCTCTTGCCGTGTTCCGCCATACCGTGTGCTATCTGAAAAATCGCCTTTACGCTGTCCTTGTCAGCCGGTGCCCACGAGCGTGCAAAAATATCGCACAGGCCTGTCGCTGATTTAAACGAGTATTCTTTTCTTACTATCTCCACAATAACTCCTCCGATTAACGGTAGTAAACTTTCAGGGGCCATCCCCTATCCGTAATTATTATAACACACATTGTGCATTTTGTAACCCTTTTGTAAGGTTTTCAAGAAAAAATCCACATATCTTACAAAAAGATATGTGGAAAACTGTGCAAAAGCACAAGTGCAAGCTATATCAGTGGAAACTCAAGCCGCACTCTCTTTGCTACGCTGTCTCTTCGATCTTGCGTAGAAACAATATCCGAGTACCGCAAATGCAGTTATATCTATCACAGCAACAAGATTCCAGAAGATGCCGAGTGCCGCCATTGCAACAAAAATCGCTATTCGCAAAACTTTTTTACCCTTTGACAGACCCTTTTGAATAAATTTGAAACGCACCCTCTGCCAGGCCGTGCAGATAATTATGACGGCAAGCGTCGCTATCGGGATACGCATCAAGAACGGCTTTGCAAACAGTGAAACACCTAGCATTATCGCAGCCGCAAACACACCGGTCATCCTCGTTTCACCATAAGAATCGTCATCACTGACTGCCATGCCCTCGCACATCGGACATACGAGCGCTCTGATTCCCTTGAACGCCAACGAATAGTGAACTGCGACAAGCTTCTTCTCGTGCAAAAGAGTGTCGGCAACAAGCACAACGACCAACGCCCACGCAAAGAACAGGGACGGAATCAGTTTTGAATAAGTGACATCGTATATGCTTATTTCACCGATGAACATATAAGTTGCAGAAGAACTGAAATCTCCGACCTCGTCTATTGCGGTGGTCTGCGCCGAGGGGTTGAGCAGGAGGTTGAGCAGAGTTGTACCGACAAGTGCCACTGCCGGTGCAGGAACACGCTTGCTCAGTTTCTTGAATTTTATCGGATAAGTTATCATAACAACAAGCGTTATCGT
>CAZFZW010000178.1:0-2597 GCA_964523465.1 uncultured Clostridium sp.
GCCAGTCATAAGTGAAGAGATATGTATGATTCTTGGGGAGATACTCCGCACCGGTACGGGCCATTCCGCTCTCGTTTTTGGAGTCGCCCTCCTCCCAGATTACGGGATAATTTTCGGTGGCATGGGGATACTGTGCAATGCTGACATTGTACTTTGAAGTGCCATCCTTGTTCATCGCCATACCGTCAAACAGATTGGCTGCGTAATCGATAACCTTATCGAAAAACGCATCGATGTCTCTGTGGATAATGCCTGCCGCAATAGCACCCGCAAGTGCCTTGAGCAGTTCACCGACATCGAGATTAAACGCCGGGCGTTCATCCTCTGTACCTGCATCAATCTTGAGGCCACCGAAATCCATACCCTTGACTATGACGACGGGATCTACGGTGCAGTCATCGTCGTGTTCCTCGGGCTGAGGATAAACAGTGGTCGGCGGCTCCTGAGTATCATCGTTGCCGACACAGGCAAATGCCGGGCTCATAATAGTAAACAGCATTGTAACGGCAAGAAGAATACTAAGCAGTTTTTTCATGTTTCTCACCTTCGTTTTAATATTATTTCTTCAAGGTCGCTATTGCCGACCACGGAATCAATTCGACCGAGTTCTTTTTCGCCACCTCGAGCAAATCACCGCTCTTGAGCAGCTCAAATTCATAGACACGCTTTGTCCATTCATTCGACTCACCCTCTACGGGATAAGACGGATGAAGAAACATTTCCGTCACACCGTCAATGCAGTTTTCAACTGCCTTGATATAATAATCACGAAGAGTATCGTAGTCCTTTATCCGTTCCATAGACCACGGATTCGACACAAGGTCGTCAAGCTGGGTAACTCCCCTTCTCACTCCGCAGTTGACTATCGCCTTTTGGAGTGCGTTGACAGCTCCGGGAGCCTCCCTGCCGAGCTGACGGGAAATAAAGCCTGTGGTTTTGGGGAATCTGTATGGGAGATCGTGAGCGGCACAAAAATCGTAAGCATCGAGGAAGAAGCGTCTGCCGTTCAAGCCGTAGAGCGTACCGCAATGATTGTCGGCATGGTCTACCGTGCCGCCCCGTGAAGCGATAAATTCATACTGAGCTTCAAGTTCTGCTCTGACATCACGCCTTTTTGCGTGTCTGCCAAGCTCGAAAGAATTGTGATAAAGTCCTTTTCCGTCAGTCAACGACGCAGCGCCGCTGACACTTTGCCAACGGTGCTGCTCGTTATCTGAATTTATCGTCAAATGTACTCCGACCGAATATCCGCCATTTTTCGCTGCCGCAACAGCCCCCTCTGCATCCGGGGCTACCGCCATGAGAGAGGTGGAGGTTATAAGACCTGCTCTCATCAGCTCATCGATAGCCCTCGTCTGCTCGGGGTTATAGCCGAAATCGTCGGCGTTTATTATCAGATATTTAGCCATTTATTTCTGCCTTTGCCTTCTTGCGATTTTTGAAATCGAGCCAATCGTTAGGCTCATCCTTGAAGTGCAGGAAGAGAGTGAACACGGTTGCGAGCACCATTGCTACGCACGGGAACACGCAAAGCAGGAAACGGGATGCCATATCGGGGTTCGGGCCGGGGTTGTTGCCGTCCTTGAACCGGAACACGATGCTGATAAACTTATAGCCGAGCGAGACATAAAGTCCGTTAAGACGGTTCATAACACCGATAAGGCTCGTGAGCATACCCTCACGCTTGACGCCGTGGCGTGCATAGTCATCATCGATTATCTTAGCACCGATGCAGTCGATAGTGACAAGGCATCCGGCAACGCCCATACCCATAACGCAGGTGATAACCATTGCCACGGGAAGAGTCTTTGCAAAGAACAGCGGAATGAAGCCGACTGCAAGGACGAAGAAGCCGAGTCTCCAGACATTCATAATGCCCATCTTCTTGACGGCACTTGACCAGACAACTATGCCGATAAGTGCAACTCCGAACACTGCGCCGAGCATAACGGTCGTCATCGAGCTTTCAAGTCCGAGTGAATACTGAACGAAGAACGGGATTGCCTGAGAAATGAGCGAGAATGCTGCCGAATAGAAAGCACCTGCAAGACCGAAAATCCAGAACTTGCTGTTGGTGATAAGTGCCCAAATAGCTTTGAAGAGGTCTGCCTTTTCGCCGTTTGCGAACTCCTCTTCTTCCTCTTCGATATTCTCGTGGCAGCCGAAGGTCATATAGAGAATAACGACAAGTGCGATTATACCGTAAATAAGTGCGGTAAGGCCGTAACCTATCTTTGCGGTTATCATAGGAGTGAGAACGATAGAGATAACCATAGCGATGAGTTGGCAGACCTGTCTGATTGCATTTGTCTTTGCTCTGAGCTCATCGGTTTTGAACAACGTCGGGAACAATGCGCCGTAGTTTGCATTTATCAAAGAATCGAGCGTTCCGGCAAGTATGTACATAAGAAGAATGTAAAGGAACGCCTGACCGCCGTTTGACTGAATGCGTGCCGGCATATTGTAGAACATCACAAACGAAAGGATGAGCAGCGGAGTGCCGATAAGAAGCCACGGTCTGCGCTTGCCCCATTTGGTGTGGGTTCTGTCCGACAAAAAGCCGTAGACGGGGTTATCGATGGCATCGACAAAAGTGT
>CAZFZW010000179.1:0-2590 GCA_964523465.1 uncultured Clostridium sp.
AAAAATCAAGCGGTCAAGGCTTATGCCCTGACCGCTTTGCTGTTTTATTGTCAAACTTTTCTGCTCGGTCTGTCCTCGATTATTTTACCGTCGGAGACACGGACAACTCTCGTGCCTTCCTCGGCTATCTCGTTGTCGTGGGTGATGAGGATTATCGTTCTTCCCTCGTCGTTGAGTTCGTGGAGTATCTTCATAACTTCTTTGCCGGAGGCAGAATCGAGGTTTCCTGTCGGCTCATCCGCAAGGATAACAGGCGGACGGGCGGCAACCGCACGGGCGATAGCAACTCTCTGCTGCTGACCGCCCGACATCTGCGAGGGCAGATGGTTCATTCTCTTTTCAAGTCCCACACGACGCAGCGCATCAACGGAGAGCTTTTCACGCTCGTCTTTTTTGACGCCTCTGTATATAAGCGGCAGTTCGACATTGCCCTTTGCGGTGAGGCTCGGAATAAGGTTAAAGCCCTGGAAGATAAAACCTATCTCCTTGTTGCGTATCTCCGACAGCTCGTCGTCGGAGAGGTTTGAGACATCCTTGCCGTCAATGCGGTATTCGCCGCTTGTGCAGATGTCCAAAAGTCCGAGCATATTCATAAGTGTTGATTTGCCCGAGCCGGAGTGGCCGACAATCATCAGAAATTCGCCTCTGTCAACGGTGAGCGATACGCCGTCGAGTGCACGAACTTCGTTTTCGCCGGGGTTGTATATTTTATATGCGTTTTTCACTTCGATAAGATGCGACATAAAAATCTCCTTCGATATTTTTTCTGATTTTAATTCTATTCCTTTCGCTGTGCCAAAGTCAAGTAAGCATTTGTAAATTATTTTAGAAGAGTATATTTTCAGTGCCTTTTGAGGAAGATAAGCACAAGGAGATGGTGAAATGGCATTGTCGGGAAAAGAATATGAACGCATGACCAAACGAGTGTCGCCACCGAGTCCGAAACTGTTGAATACCCTCAAGGCGTTTTTGATAGGAGGACTTATCTGTATGATAGGCGAAGGCTTTTTCAAACTATATGAGGGGTTGGGGCTTGAAGATGAGATGGTGACAAGTCTTGTACCATGTACGCTTGTTGTCATAGCCTCGGTGCTGACGGCTCTGGGCGTGTTCGATAAGATAGCACGCCATGCAGGGGCGGGTACTCTTGTACCGATAACGGGTTTTGCCAATGCGGTTGTGTCGCCGGCAATGGAATTTCAAAGCGAGGGCAGAATACTCGGTACGGGTGCGAATATGTTCAAGGTCGCAGGCCCCGTTATAGTTTACGGTGCTGCCGCAAGTGTAATATACGGTGTTGTCTATTGTTTTTTTAACAGGTGAAAAGAAAGGCTTGACTGATAAAGTCGGGCCTTAGTTTATTTTTAGTATATATCATATATCGAAAAACACTACACATCAAAAATAAATACGGGTAAATATATCCGAGTAAAAATCCTCCTGTAATAATCAAGGCGAAAACGAAAAAGATACTTTCGGGGGTGGCGATATGCCGACGAGGATAGGGGAGTATACACTGAAACTTGACAGCCGACCGGGCATAGTTGCATCGGCGGCGGTCGTTGGGAGCAAAGAGGGAGAGGGACCGCTCGGTGATGTCTTTGATGAAGTGATAGCCGATGCGACCTTTGGCGAAAAGACATGGGAAAAAGCAGAGAGTGCTTTTCAAAAGCAGGCTGTCAAAAGGGCGATAGAAAAATCGATGGCTACAGCGCAGGATATAGATGTGCTCTTTGCGGGCGACCTTTTGGGACAGTGCAGCGGTTCCTGCTTTGGGTCGAAGGATTTGGGCATACCGTTTGTCGGCCTGTACGGTGCGTGCTCGACTATGGCACTGTCGCTGGGACTGGCGGCTCTGAGTGTGGATTCGGGCATGGCAAGACTTGCGGCGGCGGCAACATCGTCGCATTTCTGCTCAGCTGAAAAGCAGTTCAGAACGCCGCTTGAGTACGGCGGTCAGCGGCCGCCTACGGCACAGTGGACTGCAACGGCCGCTGGCTGTGCGATAGTAGGAACTGATGCACAGCCGCATATAGAGGCGGTGACTTTCGGAAAAATTGCCGACTACGGCGTAAAGGATGCCAACAACATGGGTGCGGCCATGGCACCTGCGGCGTGTGCGACGATAGCGACATTTCTTCGTGACACGAAAACTTCGCCTGATGACTATGACCTGATACTCACGGGCGACCTCGGCTATGTAGGTTCGACGCTGCTCAGAGAGCTTTTGAACAAGCAGGAGAAAATTGACATAACCACCTGCCACAACGACTGCGGACTTATGCTTTTCAGGCTCAATGAGCAGGATGTGAATTCCGGAGCATCCGGCTGCGGATGCAGTGCCGCAGTGGTCTGCTCGCATATCGTCAACGAATTGCGTGCCAAAAGACTTAATAAGGTTCTTTTTGTCGGTACGGGGGCATTGCTTT
The DNA here is from genome assembly GCA_964523465.1 of uncultured Clostridium sp. Taxonomy (GTDB): domain Bacteria; phylum Bacillota; class Clostridia; order Oscillospirales; family Acutalibacteraceae; genus CAG-177. The sequence goes on from CAZFZW010000179.1 coordinate 2,430, forward strand.
CTGCGGTCTCGCCGTTGCAGGGAGAGACGATACCCTCGATAGCTCATGCTGTACTGTTGACGAGCTGAACACTCTGTATTTTTTAAAATATGGAGGGAAAATATGAACACTTTGCAGAATGTCTCAAAGGGGCTTAAAATTGCAAGCTGTGCAATGACTGC
>CAZFZW010000180.1:0-2539 GCA_964523465.1 uncultured Clostridium sp.
TTGACTTGATGACACAATTCTGTTATCATTTGGTTGGAATACAAACCAAAGACGGAAAAGGAGAAGAAACTTATGCTTACAGGCAAAAATATCGTTTTGACAGGCTCTAACAGCGGCATCGGTCTTGAAGTGCTCAAGCTCTTCATTGAGGGCGGCAACCGTGTACTCTGCGTGGACAAAAACACAGATGTGCTCGAAAAATATGCGAGCGACAAGGTTTTCGTCATGCAGTGCGATGTCTCGTCAAAAGAGGCGGTCGATTCCATATTCGAGCGTGCTATAGAGGTGCTCGGCTCTATCGACATTTTCTATGCAAACGCCGGCTATCCCTACTATGAAGAATTCAACTATGTCGATTGGGACAGAGTTCAGCGAATGTTTGAAACCAATGTTTTCTCGCCCATTTATACTTATCAAAAATACGCCGAATACTTAAACGGCAGAGACGGCATATATGCGGTCACAGTCTCAGCTATCGGTCAAATGGCAATGCCCGGCTTCACGGTCTACAGCGCATCAAAATTTGCAATGGAAGGCTTCCAGCAGGGTCTCAGACTCGAGCTTCCCAAGAACATCCAGCTCACCTGTCTCTATCCCGTTGCCACCGACACCAATTTCTTCAAGACAGCAAATTCCATAGAATTTAAGAAGCCTTTCCCCGTGCAGAAGCCTGCCGTCGTCGCAAAGAAGATGGTCAAGGGCATAGAAAAGGGCAAAAAGAGTGTCAGTCCTTGTGCCCTGTTCGGCTTTGCAAAGGTTTTAATGAAATTCCTGCCCTTCGTCAGAACAATGTACTGGTGGCTTGAAAAGAGAAAATTTGAAGACTTCAAACAGAAGGTCAAGGCTGCCGAAAAGGAAAGTGTGACAAAATGAGCAATATTATCAACACTCCAATGAACATCGGCTCCTGTAAAGTCAAGAACCGTGTGGTCATGGCACCGATGCTCATGGGCTTCGGTCAGCTTGACGGCAAGCCGACAAAGAGGATGATGGACTACTATGAGGAGCGTGCCAAGGGCGGCACGGGACTTATAATCACCGAAATAACCCGAATCAATGACCAGACCGGTGCGGGCGCATTTGCACAGCTCGCAGTCAGTCACGATTACCACATCAAGCCGCTCTCCGAGCTTGCCGAGCGTGTCCACCGCCACGGCGCAAAGCTGTTTGTTCAGCTTCATCACCCCGGCAGACAAAATGTGGGACTTTTGGTCGGCACTGTACCGCTTAGCATAAAGTGCGAAAATCTGACTAAGGGTCTGTACAGCAAGCTTCTTTATAAAATAACGCCGAAGATCGGCCCTACACTCATTGCAAATGACATAGTGCCCTCGAGTGTCGCTCCGTCAAAATGCGAGCCTGCGTATTTCGCCCGTGGCCGTGTCAGAGCGTTGAGACTCAACGAGATAAAACAGCTTGAAAGGCAGTTTATCGAAGGTGCAGTGAGGGTCAAAAAAGCCGGATGTGACGGCGTTGAACTTCACTCCTCGCACGGCTATCTCTTCCAGCAGTTTTTAAGTCCCGTCACGAATCAGCGTACCGATGAGTACGGCGGATCGCTCGAAAACAGGATGAGATTTATCTTAAACATAATCAAGGGAATCCGAGCCGAGTGCGGCGAAGATTTTCCGCTGATAGTAAGACTCACCGCCGATGAATTTTATGATAAGGTCGGTTGCCCCGGCAAAGGTTATGGACTCAGCGAAGGCGTTGAGATAGCTCGCCGCCTCGAAAAGGCAGGCGTTGATGCAATCGATGTCTCAAGCGCAGGCTATGATACTTTCAACTATTGGCTCGAGCCTGTCTCGTTTGAACCGGGTTGGAGAAAGCATCTTGCCAAAGCCATAAAGGAAGCCGTATCCATACCCGTTATCGCAGCTAACCTCATTCGTTCTCCCGAGCAGGCGGAGCAGCAACTCAAAGACGGTATACAGGACTTCGTTTCTCTGGGCAGACCGCACATTGCCGACCCCTACTGGGCGAGCAAAGCAGCCGAGGGCAAAACCATCCGCCGCTGTATCTGCTGTCTCAACTGCATTGAATCCATGGAAGAGAATGCATTCATCGGCAGTCACGGCGAATGTTCGGTAAACCCGTTTGTCGGTCACGAGGGCGAAGAGCTTATAAAGGACGGAAACGGCCGCAAAGTAGCCGTTATAGGCGCAGGCCCTGCGGGTCTTATGGCGGCTGATGTCCTCGCCCAGCGTGGCTTTGCTGTGACCGTTTTTGAAAAGAATGCTGTTCCCGGCGGTCAGATAAACCTTGCCGCCGCACCGCCCGAAAAAGGCAAGACCGCCTGGTTTATTGAGGATCTTGTCAAAATCTGCACCGATGAGGGTGTTGAGATACTCATAAACACGCCCGCAAGTGCCGAAGCCGTTAAAGTCCTCGACCCCTGTGCCGTCATAGTCGCAACCGGCAGCAAGCCGATAAAGCCTCACTTTGCAGGTGAATACGACAACGAAAAGGTTAAGACATTTGAGGATATTCTCAGCGGTGCAACCGTCATAAGCAACGAAGCCGTGGCTGTTATAGGTTC
>CAZFZW010000181.1:0-2500 GCA_964523465.1 uncultured Clostridium sp.
GCATTCAAGCAGCTCGGCATTATGGATAAATTCGCTCCCATCGGACTTCACGAGGATATTATGTCAATGCTCGGTATCGACTCCAACGGTATCATTGACGCTGTCCGTGAGGTTATGGGCAAGGACTTCGAGCTTGATGATGATTGGGACGACGAGGTGTAAAACCGAGCCGAACCCCACAAGGAAAGGAATGATCATATGGCATCAAGAGATGAGATTTACGCAAATAAACTTTTTCTCAACGCTGTCCTTCCGCTCATCAAGGTAATTGCAAACGATGTTCCGTCGCTTGCAAAGAAGTTTGAGCACGCACACGGCGTTATTCAGGTGAGCGCTCTCGATCCCGACAGCCCGGACGGCAAGGTGGCTACTCATTTTGTTGTCAACTGCGGCGAATGGCTTGTCCACAACGACAAGGTGGACACCAACCCCCATGTCGAGCTTGAGTTCAAGAGCATAGAGGCGATGAACGCATTCTTCAAGGGTAACATCGGTCTTTCGACCCTGCCCAAGATGAAGGGTATTGCAAAGCATACAGGACTTTTCGCATCGTTTATGATGGTGCTTCTCAAGATGTCCTCACTGCTCACCGCTAAGAGCATACCCGAGGATGAGGATACAAAGCATCTGCTTGTCAAGTGCTATTTCTACCTGCTCTCGAGCGGTATCAGCCAGCTCAACAAGCTCGGACATCCCGATATTCACGATTGGACTTCAAAGAGCCCTGACCGTGTTTATGCATGGGCAGTCAACGGATACGAGGATATTTCCGCTTACCTGCGTATAAAGGCAGGCAAGTCGAGATCCGGCAGAGGTGTTTACAAGAGAGCAATGCCTTTCTTCACCCTGCGTTTTGACTCGCTTGACAGTGCTCTGGGTATCCTGATGAGCATAGATGATATGCTTGACTCCGCAAAGAAGGGCAAGCTTATCATGGAAGGTGCTCCCGAGTTCGGCGCACAGATAGGCGAGTATATGCTCACTGTCGCAAGCTATATCCAGTAAGAGAAATTATGAAAGCTCCGTATCACTCCGATGCGGAGCTTTTTTCATCTTCAGACGATATAAACGGGACATTTTTAGCGTTTGAGTTGCAAAAAGTATTGCAATTCAAAGCAAAAAAACATATAATTTAGATAATATTCGGCGCAGACAGTTTTGAATAGTATTCTGAATGTGAATTAACTTTGCCGAATGTCAGCTAAAGGAGGAACTTAAATGAAATACGCATTTATCAACGGCTGTATTCTTGACGGCAATGAAGATATGGAACCTGTCAGAGGTAAGGTTATCCTTGTTGACGGCGAGAAAATATCCGCAATAGTCGATGAGGGCAGTGACATCTCGGGATACGAGAAGATAGACCTTGACGGCAAATACATAATGCCCGGTCTTATCAATATGCACCTGCATCTTCCCTCAAGCGGAAAGCCGAAAAAGAAGGAATCCGACCCGAAAACACTTGTCCGCATTGTCACGAGCAATAATCTGCTGCGTAAGGTGCTCAAGAAGCTTTGCACCGGCATGGCACAGATGCAGCTCAACAGCGGTGTCACTACCATAAGAACCGTCGGCGGCGTTGAGGATGCGGATTCGTCAATTCGTGACGATATAAACGCAGGAAAGCTTGTCGGCCCAAGAGTGCTCGCTTCAAATATGGCGGTCTCCGTGCCCGGCGGACATATGGCAGGCTCACTCGCTTATGTAGCCGAGAGCGCAGAGCAGGCGAGGGACTATGTCAAAAAGATTGCCGAGGATAAGCCTGACCTGATTAAGCTGATGATAACCGGCGGCGTGCTTGACGCTAAAGTTAAAGGCGAGCCCGGTGAGCTTAAAATGCCGCCCGAGTATGTCAAGGCTGCCTGCGATGAAGCGCATAAGCACGGCCTTATCGTTGCTGCCCATGTTGAAAGTCCCGAGGGTGTCCGTGTTGCACTTGAAAACGGTGTTGATACAATAGAGCACGGTGCTCAGGCTGATGAGGAGATAATCTCGCTGTTCAAGCAGAGAAACGCAGCACTCATTACAACACTTTCTCCCGCACTGCCCTTTGCACTGTTTGACCGCTCCGTGAGCCACGCTACCGAGCTTTCACAGTACAACGGCAAGATAGTCTTTGACGGTATCATCGACTGCTCGAAAAAGTGCCTTGAGAACGACATCCCCGTTGGTCTCGGAACAGACACAGGCTGCCCGTTCATCACGCATTATGATATGTGGAGAGAGCTTGTATACTTCCACAAGTACTGCGGCGTGTCGAATAAATTCGCACTCTATACCGCAACAAAGAGAAACGCCGAAATCGCCCGTGTTTCCGATGTCACCGGCACTGTCGAGGTCGGCAAGTGCGCCGATTTGATAGTTACCGACGGCAATCCGCTCGAGGATCTGACGACTCTGCGCGATGTCAAAATGGTTATGGCGAGAGGAAATCTCATACGCGATCCCAAGGTCAAAAAGTATGAAAATGTCGAGCGTGAGCTTGATAAGTTTATCTGAT
>CAZFZW010000182.1:0-2493 GCA_964523465.1 uncultured Clostridium sp.
AAACAAGGTTTCTTCAATGATAGGAGCCAGTACGACAGAAGAGATGACAAAAAGAAGCTTGTCGTAAAATCTGTCTGTTTGTAAGCCTTGCAGAACATCCTGCTCGAGGGGTGCATTGAAAGTATTGTGAATCCAATCGAGAAAACCGCTGTAATCAATCAGCCCGGTCAGTAAATAGATAGAGGTAAGACCGCCAATAAACCATGCTGCCTTGTTCGGGCGAAAAACCGGCGTGGCAGAATGAGAAAAAACAGCTATGAATGCCGGCAACGCCAGCAACGCCATGATCACTTCGGAAGAGATGATCGATTCACCCGTGATTGTACCCTCATCCAACAAAGAAGAAATGGCGAAAGAAACAGTGATAACTGTTGTTAAGGCAATAGCAATATAGACATCGTATACTCGTACCGGAAAGAAGGGCAATGTCTGTTCCCGAGTGGTTTTTTTTGTGGCATTGATGATAAATGCAGCAAGAACGGTGATGAAAGGGACGCCGATCAATATGGCGATATTGATCCAATCGCACAAGGGTAACGGGCTTTGTATTGATGCCAATAAGAGGTTCATACGTCTCCCCCAGTTTACAGGATCTTGCTATTTCAGGCAATACTAAACGGTTTAACACAGAAAAAGCCGCCCAAGCAATCGGGCGGCTTTCCCATTATATTGAACAGACTGTAACGAAAATTATACGAGACCTTGATCGATCATCGAATCAGCAACCTTGACGAAACCGGCGATGTTGGCACCGGCCACGTAGTTGGTATATTCCTTCGTTGTATCTGCGGAATACTTGGCGTGTTCGAATGCATTTTCGTGAATGCTCTTCATAATGTTGAAGAGTTTGGCATCCACTTCTTCGCGGGACCAACCGAGACGCTGGCTGTTTTGGCTCATTTCAAGACCTGAAACACAAACACCGCCTGCGTTAACTGCTTTAGAAGGTGCTACGATAACGCCTTGTGTACCCATTAAGCAATTAAGTGCTTCTTCTGTTGTGGGCATATTGGCAACTTCGATATAATACTTAGTACCGTTTGCGATAATTTGTTTTGCTTCTTTAATTCCTATTTCGTTTTGAGTAGCGCAAGGCATTGCAACATCAACTTTGACGCCCCAAGGTTTTTGACCCTTGAAGAACGGAACACCGAATTTATCGGCATAATCCTCACATCTATCTCTGCCTGAAGCACGCATTTCAAGAAGGAAGTTTAATTTTTCCTCGGTAACAATACCGTCTTCGTCATAAATATATCCGTCAGGGCCTGAAATAGTTACCGCTTTTCCTCCGAGTTCGGCAATTTTTTTGCAAGCACCCCATGCAACATTACCGAATCCCGAAACACCGAATGTTTTTCCTTCGATTGAATCACCTTCGTGTTTAAATACTTCGCAAGCATAGTAAACAGCACCGTAACCTGTAGCTTCAGGTCTGATAAGAGAGCCGCCATAGGCAAGTCCTTTTCCTGTTATTACTCCGTTTTCAAAGGCGTCTGTAATACGCTTATATTGACCGAATAAATAGCCGATTTCTCTTGCTCCAACACCGATATCACCTGCCGGAACATCCACATTAGGGCCGATGTGACGATATAATTCTGTCATAAATGCTTGACAGAAACGCATAATTTCGCCCTTACTTCTGCCTCTTGGGTCAAAGTCCGAGCCGCCTTTCGCACCGCCCATTGGCAAACCTGTAAGTGAATTTTTAAATGTTTGTTCAAAACCGAGGAAATACATAATTGATGAATTTACGCTCGGATGGAAACGCAAGCCTCCCTTATAAGGACCGATACTCGAATTAAACTGAACACGGTAACCTCTGTTGATTTGTGTTTTACCATCATCATCAACCCAAGCAATTCTGAAAGTGATAAGTCTGTCGGGTTCAACCATTCTTGAAAGTAAGTCATCCTCAACATATTCCGGATGTTCGTCAATAACCGCTTCAAGAGAACGGAAAACCTCTTTAACGCACTGGATATATTCAGGTTTTGAACTATCACGGCGTTCAACTGTTTTAATGACATTTTCTATGTATTCGTTCATATTGTTCCTCCTATAATACATAAGACTTAAAAATATAAATTATATGTATAATAAATTAGCACTAATTGTGTCGAATGTCAATATTTTACAGTATTAAACCGTCAAAAAAGTCGATTTTTCAATTGATTTACAGATAAACATTTAGCATCTTTTAAGAGTTTTTTATATCTGTCCATATTATATTGTGAATGTTCAGTTTCTTTTGACCAAAGGTGTATAGTCCAACTGCTTTCGCCAAAATATGTATTGATGAGAACACCCAACACAGCCATTTTAACTTTAGATAAAGCATCACAATCATAAACAGCCTGCATAAAATATTTGTAAATAAAATAAACAGCGATATTTTCGTTTGAATAATCGGATTTAATATTCTTAAAGGTCGGATTGTTAACCCTCTCTACCCATTCTTTATTTATAACTTCGGGGTTTTTGAAAACA
>CAZFZW010000183.1:0-2487 GCA_964523465.1 uncultured Clostridium sp.
AGCTTGCAAGCAGTGTCTCGGGGTCTGCGTGAGAGTTACCCGGATAACCGCCGCAACCTATCTCGACCATCTCAATTCCCTTTGAGCTGAAATATTTGAGTGCATCGGCAAGCGGAAGATTGCCGAGCAGGCAGGTGAATACGCCTAATTTCATTTTTATATATCTCCTTTCGGAAGTCAAAATCGATTTGCGCTATTGCAAAAGTGCAATGTGTGATTTTTTGAATAAGGTTTCGTGCAGTGCGAGTTTTTTGCGACCGCAGTGTATGCAGATACTCAAGGGAGCAAAAGGCTCGTAATGTACGGAAGATTATTCAAAATAGAAGGGTTTACCCTGCTTTGCGGATTCATATATTCCTTCGAGAATCTGCGTGACAACAAGTGCCTGCTCGGGCTTGGTGCTGACTTCGGTATCGTTGATGATAGCGTTGATGAAAGCACGGGCCTCAAGCTCGGAGGAATCGGTGGTAGCACCGTCAAAGAATGCGGCACCGCCTGCCTCGAAGTTCGGAGTCTCAATGCACTGACGGCCGTACTTGACATAGTTCAGGCGAAGTCCGCCACGCATATCTGCGCCTGCCTTGTCGCCGCAGAGATATGTTACAGCCTCATCGGGATCGGCAATATTGAGTGCCCAGCTCGACTCAACGGAAATCGTAGCGCCGTTTTCCATGGTAACAAAGCCGAAAGCGGAATCTTCAACAGTGTACTTTTCGGGATCCCACTCGCCCCATGCGTTGCCCGAACGCTTCTGGTCACCGAGCTTCTTGTATACATTGCCGACTACCATCTTCGGCTTATAGTTGTTCATCATCCAGAGGGTGAGGTCAAGTGCGTGAGTTCCGATGTCGATAAGCGGGCCGCCGCCCTGCTCATATTCATTGAGGAAAACACCCCATGTCGGAACAGCTCTGCGGCGCAATGCTATTGCACGGGCATAGTAAATATCGCCCAGGTCACCATTGTCGCAGGCTTCCTTGAGATAGAGTGAATCGGGTCTCCAACGCTGCTGATAACCGATAGTCAGCTTCTTGCCTGTGCGCTGTGCCGCCTCATACATCTTCTTTGCCTCAGCATAGGTCTTTGCCATGGGCTTTTCGCACATAACGTGCTTGCCGGCCTCGAGTGCATCGACAGTTATAAACGAATGTGAGCGGTTCGGGGTGCAGACATGAACACTCTCAATGCTCTCATCCTCAAGCAGTTCTCTGTAATCGGTATAAACCTTTGCGCCCTCAACGCCGAACTCCTTTGCCGCCTTGACGGCACGCTCCTCGATAATATCGCAGAAAGCAACCATCTCGGCCTCTTCGATTTTCTTGAGAGCAGGCATGTGCTTACCGTTGGCAATGCCGCCGCAACCGATGATACCAATTCTGACTTTTCTTGCCATAATATTGTCTCCTGTTCATAAAATATACTTTTTCAAGGTATAATAACATATACCATTTATATGCTTTAATTATAAACGATTGAATAAATAGTTCAAGGCAAAAACAGATAATCTTTGCTCGACTGTCTCACAAAATTTAAGGCCCACTTTTGGGCAAAGTACACAAAATCGGATTTTCACCGGAAAGTCTTAACAAAATCACCTTTGATTATTAAGACTCCGTTCACAGGCACTTCACAAAAACGGGGTATCATATCCTTGCACACAGGGAACAGGGAGCCGCACCCTGTTGTGTGCGATGTTCGCTATGGCGGACATCTACCCCTCCTCAATTCAGATGCTGAAAGTTGCATCGAACCCCTCATTACGGAAAGGCACTCACGAAAGTGGGTGTCTTTTCGTTTTATTTTGACAATTTTTGTCTGCGAATAAAACTGCCTCAACAAGTCAAAAATACGAGTGAAAAAACACCGTGTCACTATCACGGAGAATCGAGGCAGATATGATAGATAATTCATATAACAAGAAAAATTTCTTTAAATCAAAGGGTGTTTATATCGTTGCGGCACTGTGTATTTTAGCGGCAGGGGCAGGCGTATGGGGTGCGGCTCGAATGTCAAAAACACCGACAGAGACCGGAGACAGCGAACCTGAAAGCCGCACATATTCCTTTGACTACTCTCTGTCGCAGGAGACATTGACCCAGGCGAACAACCCCGTCAAGAATATACCCGACGAGCGAAACACCACAACCACCGAAAAGACAAGCTCCGCCGATAACGCAAACACACCATACACCGGAAGCTATGCGCTTCCGATGGGCACGGATATAAAAAAAGACTACAGTGCAGGCGAAATGGTGCAGAACAAAACCACGGGAGACTGGAGGGCGCACAACGGCATTGACTTCGGCGGCGCAGAGGGCAACGATGTCATAGCCATACAAAGCGGCACGGTATCAAAAGTATACAGTGACCCTCTCTGGGGCAATGTCGTTGAGATAGACCACGGCAAGGGACTGACCGCAAAATACTGCGGGCTTTCCGACAAGAACCTGCCTAAAGAGGGCGACAAAGTGGAACAGTTTGACCACA
>CAZFZW010000184.1:0-2467 GCA_964523465.1 uncultured Clostridium sp.
GAAGAAGACCGGCGGCGTCACCATTTCTCACCTGCGCTTCGGCGACAAGCCCATCAAGAGCCCCTACTATGTAAACAAGGCCGACTTTGTTGCCTGCCACAACCCCTCTTATGTTGAGAAGGGCTACAAGATGGTCAACGATGTTAAGCCCGGCGGCGTATTCCTCATCAACTGCCAGTGGGATGCCGAGGAGCTCAGCGCAAAGATGCCCGCAGAGGCAAAGCGCTACATCGCAAAGAACAACATCCAGCTTTACACTGTTAACGCTATTGACATTGCTGCCGAGATAGGCCTTGGCAAGCGTACCAACACCGTTCTTCAGTCTGCATTCTTCTCACTTGCCAATGTTCTTCCCGCTGAGGAAGCTATCGGCTACATGAAGGAGAAGGCTCAGAAGTTCATGAAGAAGGGCAAAGAGATAGTCGAGATGAACGAGAAGGCTATCGATGCCGGTGCTTCCGCTTATGTCAAGATTGACATCCCCGCTGACTGGGCTGACGCTGTTGACGCCCCCAAGGCAGCTGTTGAAAAGGGTCCCGAGAAGCTTGTCAAGATGGTTGACTCCATCATGAAGCCTGTCGGACTTATGAACGGTGATTCTCTCCCCGTTTCCGCATTTATCGATCACGCAGACGGTACATTCGAGCAGGGCGCATCCGCTTATGAGAAGCGCGGTGTTGCAGTCATGGTTCCCGAGTGGAACGCAGAGACCTGTGCACAGTGCAACCAGTGCTCCTTCGTCTGCCCCCACGCTACTATCCGTCCTTACCTTCTCAATGCCGATGAGGCTGCCAACGCTCCCGAGGGTTCGGTAATCGTTGACAAGAAGGCAGGCAAGGGCAAGGGCGTATACAAGTACACCCTCGCTGTTTCTCCTCTGGACTGCATGGGCTGCGGCGTCTGCGTAGGCGTCTGCCCGACTAAGTCCCTCAAGATGGTCTCCCGTGAGAGCCAGGATTGCAAGCAGCCCGTATTTGACTACATGGTCGAGAACGTTTCCGTCAAGGAAGAGGCTGCTGACGATACTCTTATCGGAAGCCAGTACAAGACTCCTCTGCTCGAGTTCTCCGGCTCTTGCGCAGGCTGCGCAGAGACCGCTTATGCTCGTCTCATAACTCAGCTCTTCGGCGATAAGATGTATATCTCCAACGCTACAGGATGCTCCTCCATCTGGGGCGGCCCCGCAGCTACATCGCCTTACACCACCAACAAGGACGGTCACGGCCCTGCATGGGCTAACTCCCTGTTCGAGGACAACGCAGAGCACGGCTTCGGTATGCTTCTCGGTCAGAACGCTATCCGCAGCAGACTCATCGCCAAGGTTGAGGGTATGGCTGAGTGCGACAAGGCATCCGATGAGGTCAAGGCAGCCGCTAAGGCATTCCTCGACACCAAGGATGACATCAAGGCAAACGGCGCAGCTGCCGATGCACTTGTTGAGGCTATCAAGGACATCGACTGCGACGACTGCAAGGATATAGTCGCTAACAAGGAATATCTCTCCAAGAAATCCGTTTGGATCTTTGGCGGCGACGGTTGGGCATATGACATCGGCTTCGGCGGTGTTGACCACGTCCTCGCTTCCGGTGAGAACATCAACATCATGGTCTTCGACACCGAGGTTTACTCCAACACCGGCGGACAGGCTTCCAAGGCTTCTCAGATCGGCCAGGTTGCACAGTTCGCTGCTGCCGGTAAGTCCATCGCTAAGAAGAGCCTTGCCGAAATTGCAATGAGCTACGGCTATGTCTATGTTGCTCAGATCGCTATGGGCGCTAACATGAACCAGACTATCAAGGCTCTCCAGGAAGCTGAGGCTTATCCGGGCCCGTCGATAGTTATCGCATATGCTCCCTGCGAGATGCACTCCATTAAGGGCGGCATGGTCAACTGCCAGAGCGAGATGAAGAAGGCTGTTGAGTGCGGTTACTGGAATATGTTCCGCTTCAACCCGGCTCTCAAGGCTGAGGGCAAGAACCCCTTCACCATCGACAGCAAGCAGCCCGTCACCGAGGGCTATCGCAACTTCCTGCTCAACGAGGCTCGTTACTCCTCGCTGACCCGCTCCTTCCCCGAGCGTGCAGAGAAGCTCTTCAGCGAAGCTGAGGTCAAGAGTGTCGAGAGATATGAGCACCTGCTCAGACTCAAGGAGCTCTATGCACCCAAGGCTGACTGATTGAAATAAACACATAAAGTTTTCCGCCGCAGTAATTACTGCGGCGGTTTTTGTATACTTTGGCGGTTTACTTTTTCGGGAGCTATGGTATAATTTAAAAAAGGCTTCAGAAAAGCAGGTAATTATTTTGGATAAAGCTAAGAAGAAAAGAATAATCGTATACATCTCAACCATCGTATTGTCCGTTATCTATCTCCTTGTCGCATACAAAATCACCGCAGGCGACGGGGTTTTCGGCGATACAACCGAATTGGAAACCGTGCGTGCAACGGTTTTGCGAATAACCGACAC
>CAZFZW010000185.1:0-2462 GCA_964523465.1 uncultured Clostridium sp.
CGCCGATCAAGCTGACCAAAACCCAGCGCAAGCTGTGGAACTATATGCGGCTCCATCCGGAGGTCACGCAGTTCGCAAGCATCGCAAAAGGCGCAGGCATCGCAAGGAATACCGTGAAGAAGCATTATGGGATGATGGTGGAGCTGCTTAGAAAGTGTCAGCTTTAGAAGCAAAAACCATTTATAATCTATTGATTATTGCAATGGTTGTGACTTGACCATAATGTAGCAGAACATGATCACGCTATTTTAGCGTTTCAGTTTTTGGTGATACTCATTAAGAATTTGCTGACGTTGTTCCAACTTGGCTTTAGGAGAATAAGCACTTGAACCTACAGGAATAATAAAAAGAGGAATGGCCAATGCACCCAACAAGCCAAGACAGCCGCTGTCTTTATAATGAATCCACAAAAAAATAGACAACCCTATAACCACAATAGTTAAAACTATACCGAGCCAGAACACCCAGCGGCGAACCTTAATCCAATGTTCCATTTTCTCATCTATGTATAGTTCTTCCTGAGCGGCACTATATTTTGTTGCCCTTTTGGTGTCTTCTTCAGCTTTTTTACGCGCAACTTCTTCAATGCCTCGCTGACGGTCAGCCTCAGTTGCTTCAGATTGGAGCTTTAACCGTTCGATTGCAAACTGTTCCTCGTTCTCGGTTAGTAATTCAAGAGCGGCATTACAATCCTTGTCCAATTTTGTGTTTTGGGACTCCAATAGTGTTACTTGCTCTTTAGTTAAGTTAAGTTCCAAGAGCAGTTCATCAGAGACGCTGTTATAAATGATTTCTTCCTTTTCTTCATCGGTGGCAGAAAAATATCTGCTACTTACCAATTCACGAGCTAAAATTCGTTCAGCAATCTCAACGGAAACCCCATTGTAATGCCCAATCCTTGATAAAATTTCTTGAATATCATCGTTGTTGTACTTGAAGGTTGTACCAAGAGATGATGATGCAAAAAACTTGATGAATGTTTCTTCGTAGCCGCTATCAGTGGTAGAGAATGCGAACATTTGGAGCAACTGAGAAGGTGTAATGACGACAGGAGCAGCGTTTTTTGCTTCATGATCCTCTCTCTGGAAAGAAGTGAGAGCTCGATCGGTGGTTAAGAAAAGGCAACGCGTATCAATGGCATTTTTGGCATCTGCTTTTTGCATTTTTTGCACATAAGCAAAATTATAGGCATCATGCCACAGAGCAGCATCGCTTTTTTCGTGCAACGGGTCTCGGAGCGACAGCTTGCTGAAAAAGCACTTCGCACGTTCAATTAAAGGTTCTTCGTCGACTTCAATTTCCTCAATTTCAATTTGTTCGTCATCCAATAGAATATCGAAGTTTTGAAAAAAAGAAATGTAGTCCTCTACACTTACTTGTGTTGTCTTTGCCCTTAGCCAATATGTGCTTACATAGTTGTCAGAAGTTCTATACCTATAACCTGCTTCAGCAAGATTCGTTTTTGTTGGGAACTGTAGCAAGACCTTTGCGTCATATTTCAAGCGTGAGGATAATTCTTTTTTTGTGATTGCGCTGACTTTTAACTTTACACCGTATTTACGGCAAAAATCGAGGGTTTCCTTAATTGATTCGTATCGAGAATTACCTTGTAGATTGAGCAGACGATAAATGGTATTGGTGTCTAAGTAAATGGTAAGATCTTTTAGAGCCTTTGTTATCTGCGTTAGGTTTTCATCAGAAATCACCTCGCTGAGATAGCCAACTGCTTTCTCAATGCTATGTTTCAGATATTCAACTATTCTTTCGTGGTTCAATGCTTGGAAGATTGAGGGGAGTAGATTTTCAATGTCTGTCCTGTGTGCCTCATCAAACTCTGATGCAACATTATGAGCAATATCATGCAAGTCGAAAGGGCTTTGATCGTTGGTGGAAGTTAGTAACTCATAACTTGAAACACCGTGCTTTACAAATAGGCTGCGTAAAAAGATAGGTAATGCCTTTGAAAGCGAATTCTCCAACTCGGGGGAAAAATCATACTGCGTGCGGATGCTGTTAAGCCATAAAATGGTGGCCTCTTTCCGAAGGCTGGTCTCTTTGAGACGGGCGATAACAAATTCTGACTGCTTAGTTGGTTCAATCTTGAGATGCTCATTTTCGTCAACAAGAATAGTCCCTTCTGATGACAGTGCTTGAATTTGCTGGGTCAATCTTTTCGATGATACAAGAATATGAAATAGCGAGGTTATTTCATTGGACAATTCATCATGGGTAAGTGGCCGAACTGATTCAAGCAGGGTATCAATAATGATAGCCTTGCAACTGCTATCACTGATTTGTTTTTGCTTAAGATGTGCCATTTGCCTCATCCTTGTTGTTGTTTTCACAGCTCAGTCTACCTCCTTGTAAGTGTGAGTTTTGTCATAAAAGGATAGGAAAATATACTTATCCGCACGGGAATCCCGTACGGCTGGCATTGCAGGCGCAAAGGCCTACCGTTAATT
>CAZFZW010000186.1:0-2461 GCA_964523465.1 uncultured Clostridium sp.
CGATGAAATGTGTCTTTTTTGTTGTTTGGCAACAGCCCTCTCGAGGGCTGTTTTTTACTTATTTGCTATATTATCCTCTTGACCGATTTCTCGCCGTCACGGTCATAGCGGAACTCGGTCAGCGACGGGTTTTCCATGACATGAACCATGTCGATAAAATCGGGGGCGAGCCTGTACTGTGTCAGCTCGTCACGTTCCACCCAGAATACTCTGCCCTCTTCCGAGGATTTAAGCTCGCCTTTGAAGCGATCGGCTCTGAAGAAGAGAACCATGTAACGCTCGTTGTTTCTCTCAAAGTCTTTAACGCCGCATATCACGGGTCTGGAAACGCTCAGTCCCGTTTCCTCTTTGACTTCACGGCGAACCGCATCGACAAATGCCTCGCCGGGTTCGACATGGCCGCCGGGGAAAGTGATGCCCGGCCAGTCCTTGTTCAATCTGTCGAGCACGAGTATCTTCGTTCCGTCGCACACCATACACATCACGGTAAGCTCACAATTTTCTGTTCTTCCCATTTCATCACCTGCTTTTTGTTTTATCCCTCAACGAAGCTGTTTTCAACGGTTATCACTGTAAAATACTTTTCGCCGAGGCGGTCTTTTATTTTTTCGTCAAGTGCTTCTTTTATCTGCTTTTTGCCAAGCGGATACTTGTGCGGAATAACAAGGTCGAATATCAGATTCGTGTGAGTTGGGCCTTCCACCATGCGAAAATCATGCACGGAAAAGGCACGGTCGGTTTCGCTTGCAATCTCGCTTACCGCTTCACGCAGGGTGTTTATACGCTCGTCATTGACGACCAGCGGATCCATATGTAAAACGATGTTCATCTGGAATTTGTGCTTGATATCACGCTCGATTTGGTCTATCGTGTCATGACACGCCATTATGTCGCAGTCCGATGGGACTTCTGCGTGCGCCGAGGCGAACACTCTGCCCGGGCCGTAATCGTGAACCATGAGGTCGTGAACGCCGATTATTCCGTCATAGGAGAGAATCTCTTTCTCGAGTTCCAGCACTGTCTCGGGCGAGGCGGGTGCACCGAGGAGTTCGTTTAAAGTGTCCTTGAATATGCCTATTCCGGTCGCAATGATAAACAGGGCTACTATTATTCCCATGTACCCGTCGAGCGGCACAGAGGTAAATTTTGACAAAATCAGAGCAATCATGGACACGGCGGTGGCTGCGGTGTCACTCACACTGTCCATAACCACTGCGCCGACGGCGGTTGAATTTATCTTTTTGCCGATATTACGGTTGAAAATCGCCATCCACAGCTTCATACCGATTGAGAGCACGAGCACTACGAGTGCCGCCATGCTGAATTGCAGGGGCGAGGGGTTCATTATCTTCTCCACCGACGACCTGATAAGCTCGCCGCCTATCAGCAGGATGATAAACGAGACTATCAGCGCAGATACATATTCGATTCTGCCGTGGCCGAATGGGTGCTCGTCATCGGCAGGACGGTTTGCGAGCTTGAAGCTTGCGAGTGTCACTGCGGACGAGCCTGCATCGGAGAGGTTGTTCGCCGCATCGGCGGTTATCGCAATACTGCCCGTTACCGAGCCGACAACGAATTTTGCGGCGGTGAGTAGAATGTTGCAGACTATGCCGACAACGCCGCTCAACATTCCGTAGCGTGAGCGTACAGCCGGGTCTGCGGTGTTTTCGCTGTCTTTGATAAACAGCTTTATCAACAGCTTTGTCATATTTTTACCCTTTCGATTACATACGGTCGGGCACGGTTATCTTGAGCAGGGTGAGGATATTCTTGAGAACCTCCTTGACACACAGGCACAGATAAATTCTCGCTGCACTCAAGTCCTTGTCTTCGCAGTTGACGCGGCAGGAATTATAGAACTTGTGGAAAAGTGTTGCAAGGTCTATGCAGTAGCGTGTGATGCGTGCCGGGTCATAGTTCTTTGCGGAGAGGGCAATTTCATCTGTCAGCGATGCCAGATGTCTTATCATCTCACGCTCCTCGGGAGCGGTGAGCAGGTCAAGCTGCTCGGGAGTGCAGTCGCCGATATTGCAGCCCTGCTCCTCGAGCTTTCTGAGTATGCTGCAAATTCTTGCATGGGCATACTGGCAGTAGTAAACGGGGTTCTGTGAGCTTTGCTCAACGGCAAGATCGAGATCAAAATCCATCTGAGTTGCAGGCTCACGGAGGTTAAAGAGGAAACGAACCGCATCGATCGGGATTTCCTCGAGCAGGTCAACAAGGGTTATCGCCTTGCCGGTACGCTTTGACATTCTGACGGCTTCACCGTTTCTTGTCAAACGGACAAGCTGCATGAGGATTATATCAAGTCTGTCGCCGTCAAGGCCTATGGCATCGAGTGCGCCCTTCATACGGGCAACATGGCCGTGGTGGTCTGCGCCCCAGATGTCGATGGCTCTGTCGAACTTTCTGACTGCGAGCTTGTTGCGGTGATATGCAATGTCTGCGGCAAAATAGG
>CAZFZW010000187.1:0-2458 GCA_964523465.1 uncultured Clostridium sp.
ATATACACGATAATGACAGAGGGCGGTAGCCTTTTAAGCTGTCGCCCTCTTGATTGCCGAATAGCCAAGACGGTCGAGGCTGTCAACGGCGGCAAAGCCGTTCATCTTGACCGTTGACAATGGCGGTCGGCTCTGCTATTTCATGCAAAAAATCCTCTCACTATATTCAGAATTTCAGATCACGAAATTCAATCGTCTGCGGAAAAATAATTCTGCTCAAGTTGGGCAAAATTTCAAAAATCACCTTCTGACAACATGACCAAAGTATAAAAACGCAAAACAGGAGTGAATCTAACATAAAATTGAAAAACACAAAGCAAATTAAAAGGCCACACAACAGATTTTGAAATCTGTTGTGTGGCCTTTCCCAGCCGCTCTTATGAAAATTGATTGAACAGCTCCAAGATTTTTGCGAATTCAGGATCGGTTTCACAAATCACCTTGTCCGTTCCTTTGAGAATCTCTCGTTTAACCATTGCAGCCAAACGAACTTTCCATCCCTTTCCAAGATCAATACCTTGTGCTTTAGCAAATTCTTCGATCTGATTGCAAACCGGCCTATTGTCTACAACAACATCATCGAATTCTTCGTCGGTATCCTCGGGTCTGGGAAGGAAACGTGCAATTATTGTTGCAAGTTTGGCTTTAGGCAGCAAATCTTCCACTTCAGCTTCGGGAATAGCAGAAAAGTCGGTAACCATAATTAGCTTATCAGTGTCTGCTGCATAAAAATCAGCCTTGAGTTCATTAAACATCTTTACGCCCGGTTTATCTCCGTCAATAAGAACCGGCGGTTTAACTTCATTTACGCCAGAAAGAATTGCCGAAGTAGCCTTAATACCTTTAACGCCACCTGTCGGAATAAAAACAATTTCTTTCAGCGGAGAAATCTTCCCTTTTGAAATCAACAGATTTTTTAGGGCTGATAAATATAACTGATCTGACTCTCCTTCGACAAGAATAGGATTGCAGTTTATCAGTAGTGTATCCGATACAGAAAGGCCCAAAGCAGCATGCGCAGGATAGATGGACTGCGGTTGGTTTTTCCCCTTCAAGCGTTCTGCCGCACGCAAATCGGCACTTGCTACAGTTTTACCGGATGCATCAACGTATACACAGCGAACTCTCTCCAAATGGTTAGAATCAACCATAAACGGGGAATGTGTTGTGTATACAATCTGGTTGTTTTGAGCCAGATTTTCAAAAAACAGGAACAGGTCTTTTTGTGCTAACGGATGCAGCGTTAGGCCAGGCTCGTCCAACAACAGGATGGCATTTCTGTGATGTAGCTCACTTTCAACCAGAAACACAAGATAAAAGCTAAAGAACCACTGTAGTCCCGTGCTGCGAGCTTCTAGCTCAATAGGTTCAGGACGAATCGCATCCGAAACCCAAATTCTGAAGTAATTGCCATCCGCCTTGAAATCAAAGGTGTAGCTTCCTTGCTTCCACCACTCGTTGAATGATTTTGTAAATCCTGCGGCTGCCGAAGAAAGAAGAATTTCTCTTTCCTTTTTCTTTTTAGCGGTTGCATCAATTTGAGCAGCATTGGGGGAGCCGCTGATTTCCGTACCCATTTCTGTAATTTCCTTGGGATCGAGATTCACATACTTAAATAAGGTTTTTAGCGTTCTGGCTTTGGCAGCCTCTTTTACACCCAGATCTGTTTTGTTCATGTTCTGCAGAACCTGCGGCAAAAAAATCTGCGAGTCCAAATTTCCGTAATTTGAATAGTAGACATACTTGGGCATATGAGAAGCAATGTACTCCGTGACTCCATCCACTAAAACAAAGGTTTCATCTTCGTTTTCGTGTTCCGGTTCATTAGGAAACTCGTATGTATAGTTTCCGTCAAAGTCTCTGGAAACTATGATATCCGAAATATCTGTCGCTTCACATTCGATGATTTCAGCAAGTTCGGTTTGCTCATCAGAATTTAGAACATAATGTGCACGTATAAAGATGGGTTTTTGCTCTGCATTGCGATAGATATGATATTTATCACGAGGTAAATCATCCTGCAAATCAATCTGTCCTTCAGCGGCAGGGTTAAGTTTCCAGAGCGGAAGCATGATATTTGTCTTTCCGGATTCATTGGTACCAATAAGAGCGGTTATTTGTTCGGCATCGATCCAACCGCTGTCCTGTACAGAACGAAATTCTGTTACACGAAATTTGCTCAATAACATTATTTTTCAACTCCTTTGCCTTTATAGTGTGTGAAACTGTTTGGCTAATTGCATAAACGAGGAATTCGGCATAACTTGTTTAGAAGGGATAAACAGGTATCGCCACTCCTTATATCCGTTTGCTTTTCCCCACCGGGTCGCAACCTCGCAGTACTGAATACCACGCTTTTTCTTGGCTATGACATCCGGGTCGTTGAGTTTGTCTTCGCCCTTGACTTCAACGAGATATATAACGCCTTCGGTTTCTACAACGAAGTCCGGCTCATAGC
>CAZFZW010000188.1:0-2418 GCA_964523465.1 uncultured Clostridium sp.
GGCTGCTAACCTTTTTCGGCAGTGCAAAAATGGGCGGTATTCTTGTCACCGTCAACACAAGCTATAAAGTTTTTGAGCTTGATTATCAGCTCAAGCAGTCAGACTCCGAGGCCATTGTACTAATCGACGGTTTCAAAGGCACAAGCTACATCGATATTATAAACGAACTTTGCCCCGAGCTTGAGAATTGCGAACCGGGCAACCTTCAAAGCCGCAGACTTCCGCTGCTCAAGAGCGTTATATATGCAGGTGACGGCGAATGTCCCGCAGGCATGGTGGACTGGAAAGATCTCTACACTCTCGCCGAGCAGACTCCCGTTGAGGAGTTCGAGGCAGTCAGAGATTCGTGCGACTGCCACGAGGTCGTCAATATTCAGTACACCTCCGGCACAACCGGTTTCCCCAAGGGCGTTATGCTCACCCACTACAACATCCTCAACAACGGACAGACCATCGGTGACGGAATGAAGTTCACCCACGAGGACAAACTGTGCATAACAGTTCCGTTCTTCCACTGCTTCGGTATGGTGCTTGCACTCATGTCCTGCATCTCCCACGGCACTCCGTTTGTTCCCATTGATATGTTCAACCCCAAAAAGGTCATGGATGCACTTGTGACAAAGCAATGTACTGCAGTACACGGCGTTCCGACCATGTTCATAGCAATGCTCGAGCATCCCGATTTCGACAAGTACGATTTTTCGCATATGCGTACAGGCATCATGGCAGGCTCTCCCTGCCCGATAAAGGCAATGTACGATGTCAGCGAAAAGATGAATATGCACGACATTGTTATCGTTTTCGGTCAGACCGAGGCTGCTCCCGGCTGCACTATGACGACTACCGAGGATTCACTCGAGACACGCTGCGCCACCGTCGGCAAAGCGTTCCCCGGCGTTGAGTGCAAGATAGTTGACCCGAACACGGGCGAAACTCTCCCGGCAGGTCAGATAGGCGAGTTCTGCGCTCGAGGATACAACATCATGAAGGGCTATTACAAGATGCCCGAAGCAACCGCCCAGGCCATTGATGCGGACGGCTGGCTTCACTTCGGCGACCTCGCCGTTTGCGACGAAAACGGTTACTACAAGGTCACAGGCAGACTCAAGGATATGATTATCCGTGGCGGCGAGAATATCTACCCCAAGGAGCTTGAGGAATGTCTTTATCACAACGACCGTGTCAAGGATGTTCAGGTCATCGGCGTGCCGAGTAAAAAGTACGGCGAAGAAGTCTGCGCCTGCGTTATCCTCAAGGAAGGCGAGGATATGACCGAGGACGAAATTAAGGCATACTATAAAGAGAATGTCGCATTCTTCAAGATACCCAAATACGTCTGGATAATGGACGAATTCCCCATGACCGCAAGCGGCAAGATTCAGAAGTTCGTATTGCGTGATATGGCTGTTGAAAAGTATTCGCTTCAGAGCGACGATTCAATAGAGACTGCATAAAATACTGCGAAAGGAATGACTTTGATGAAATTATCGTTTTCAACCCTCGGATGCCCCCGTTGGACATTTAACGAGGTCATAGCCACAGCAAAGGATCTCGGCTTCAACGGCGTTGAGATAAGAGGCATCGGCGACAAAATAAACGCCCTTGAAATTTCCGAGTTTTCCAAAGAAAATGTCGCTGCAACCGCAGAAAAGATAAAGGGCACCGGACTTGTTATTCCTTCGCTGACCTCGGGTGCAACACTCGCAGTGCGTGACAGAGCACAGGAGTCGTTCTTCGAGGCTTGCGATTACATCGACCTTGCACAGGCTCTCGGCGTAAAATATATCCGTGTTATGGGCACGGGAGAGCCGCACATAACAGTCGGTGATTTCCAGCTCGGCGCAGGACTGTACAGACAGCTTTGCGAATACGGAGAGAAGAGAGGCGTCACCCCCCTCATCGAGACCAACGGCGACCTTTCAAGCTCCAAGGCAATGCTCACTTTCCTTGACAAGGCAGGCAGCAACAACTGCGGCGTACTGTGGGATATTCACCACACGGTGCGTTTCGGCAGTGAAAACCCTGTTGAGACTTTCGCCGCCATCGGCAACTATGTTAAGCACGTTCACCTGAAGGACTCCGTAATGCGTGGCTCAAGAGTCGAGTATCGCATGATGGGTTACGGCGATGTGCCTGTGGTTGATGCGGTAAGACTGCTCGACCGCTCCGGTTTTGACGGATTCTTCTCCCTCGAGTGGGTAAAGCGTTGGAATCCCGACCTCCAGGAGCCCGGCATCGTGTTCGCACATTATAAGAACTACATGGATTCCCTGCCGGAATAAAATAACAGCGAAAGGCGTTCTCTTTTGAGAACGCCTTTTTGTTTGCCTTAACGATACAATCGGTCTGCAAAGTTGGCGATTGTATCGTCTATCTGATTTTTAACACTATGTCCTCTTTGGGCTTGAGGAAGAATTT
>CAZFZW010000189.1:0-2412 GCA_964523465.1 uncultured Clostridium sp.
TATTCCCGTGTGCGTGCCGAATTGCCGAAGGTCAGCCTCGGTACTGTTTACAGAAATCTGAGCCTTTTGAGTGATATGGGGCAGATAACCACGCTTGAAACACTTGATAAAAGTATTCATTATGACGGCAACACCGACTCCCACAGTCATTTCATCTGCGAGAACTGCTCGAGGATAATCGACCTCGGAGTTGAAAGCGGCCTGCCCGAGGATATATCTCAGCTCGGTCTGCTTGTCAGATACAGAAAAGTGATATATTACGGACTTTGTCCAACCTGTCAGCAAAACACGGCTGAATAAGTCGAGGTTTTACGATAAATACTAAAAATAATTTTTAAATCAAAGGAGAAATTTGTTATGAAGTTTGTATGTCCTGTTTGCGGTTACGTTTATGAAGGCGATTCCATCCCCGAGGGTTACAAGTGCCCCGTCTGCGGCGTTCCCGGTGAGAAGTTCAAGGCTGTTGAGGGTGGCGAGCTTACCCTTGCTGCCGAGCACGAGTTCGGTGTATACGCTCAGACCGTAAAGAACAACGACGACATCTCTGTTGAGGATAAGAAGTTCATCTTTGAGCAGCTTATGGCTAACTTCAACGGCGAGTGCAGCGAGGTCGGTATGTATCTTTGCATGGCACGCATCGCACACCGTGAAGGTTATCCCGAAATCGGTCTCTATTGGGAGAAGGCAGCTTACGAAGAGGCAGAGCACGCAGCAAAATTCGCAGAGCTTCTCGGCAGTGAGCTTGAGCCGAATATGACCGATTCCACAAAGAAGAATCTTGCATGGCGTGTTGACTGCGAGTTCGGCGCAACCTCCGGCAAGGTAGAGCTTGCAAAGGTAGCAAAGAAGAACAATCTCGATGCTATCCATGACACTGTTCACGAGATGGCTCGTGACGAAGCACGACACGGCAGAGCACTCAAGGGCCTGCTTGAGCGTTATTTTAAGTAAGATCAAAAAGGGAGTAGCAGAAAAATCCGTTACTCCCTTTTTGTTGACAAGAGTAATTCTTATATTTCTTCATTTATAATGCGGTTGGAGAGTGATTATATGAAACTTTATCACGGAAGCGACACTTCTGGCATTACCTTGCTGCGCCCTTTTCTCTCTAATCACGGCAAACCCTATGTCTATTTTACCGACAGTGAGGTTTTGGCAACTGTTTATGCACATAGTCCTGTGAGCCGTCCCAACTGTTTTCATACATATCGCTTTAGAGAAGACGGCGTTTTGTGCTACGATGAATATTTTGAAAATCAGTTGGAAGAGATCTACGCAGGGCAGACGGGTTATGTTTATGAATGTGAGGGTGATTTCCCAAAAATGGAGCGGATGCCTTGGATTTATCTTGCACAGCAGGAGGTCACTGTTTGCAAGTGCACTGAGATTCCGGACATATATTCACAGTTGTTGCAATATGAAAATGAAGGTCGGTTGGTTATACAGCGTTGGCACACTGTATCGGAAAGGCAACGAAGAATTTGGAGAAAAGTGGTTCGAGACAGCCTTCAGGAGATGGACATTTCTACGCCCGCCGGTCGGGATTATGCCGACTTTGTTCGGGCACATTTTTCCATTGAACCGTAACTAAAAAGCTGTGTTGATTTAAAACCGAATAAAACAGGCACTTCACGATATTCAAAGAAGTGCCTGCTTTTATTGCCCGTTTTCCATTTGTATTGCCCGTTCTTCTCCTATGTTTTGCAGACAGGTGTATCTGCCACTCAGGGTGATAAGTCCGTTCTTGCTTACCTGTTCGGTCTGTCGGCTCATGACATTCATGTTCTTGAATTTGTCTGCACTTTCGCAAAAAAATCGGTTTAGGCAAATGAGGTTTGAAAGGCTTTCGTCGGTCTCGCCTGCGGCGGCGTAGATATACTGTCGCTCGGTTTTAATTCCGATTGGCAGGTTGGTGCCGCCGAGAGTCAAAAAGCTTTCTTCGGTGAAATCGGCTTCGATGGATTTACCGAGTGGCAGACGAAAAGAGAAGAATATCAGCGTGCGGCGGCTCTTTACAGCCGTTATTTTTTTTGCGACGGTCTGTTCGGCAATGGATGATACGGTGTGCTCGGTGAGGGCTGTGATGTAGCCGGAGGCGTGCCTTGTGCTGAATCCTCCGTCACGGTTTTCGACCAGTCCGCTGATTATGACATCGCCCTTTAAAACAGCCGCATTTTGCGTCTGCATGGCTGTGCCGCTGAATGTTTCGATGGTCTGTATCTGCCCGTCTGCGGCCGCTACAATGTCACAGGGCGTGTCGTCGCTTTTTACCGCCTTGCCGACTCCCTCACGAATTTCTATGTTTGCCGCACTTCCGCTGATGTTTATCGAAAACCAGGCGATGTCGGGAAACTTTGACATTGCCTGTTCGGAGAGTGTGTGCGAGTCCACATGATTTTTTCTCATTCCCGG
>CAZFZW010000190.1:0-2407 GCA_964523465.1 uncultured Clostridium sp.
AACACCGCTATCCACATATTGGTAAGTCCAAATGCGGTGAGGATGAGTATCAGCACCTTTACGGCGAGTGCCACCCAGATGTTCTCGTTGACTATTCGCATGGTTTTTCTTGCAATTTTTATAGCAGTCGGAAGCTTTGACAGCTTATCGTCCATAAGCACTATATCCGCAGACTCTATTGCTGCATCACTGCCCATTGCGCCCATTGCTATGCCGACATCCGCCCGAGTGAGTACCGGTGCATCGTTTATTCCGTCGCCGACAAACGCAACACGGTTTCCCTTGTCGAGCAGTGCCTCTACTCTCTCGACCTTTTGAGCAGGCAACAGCTTTGCATACACAGAGCTTAATCCGAGCTGTTCACCGACCGTCTTTGCCACACGCTCGTCGTCGCCCGTGAGCATAACGGTATTCTTAATACCCAGGGATTTAAGGCTCGCTATGGCATCTGCGGAATCGGGCTTTATCTCGTCGTTTATGACGATATGTCCGAGATATTGTGATCCCTCGCTGATATGAATAACCGTGCCGGACAGGTGGCAATCGTGCCATTTTGCATTCGCTTTATCCATAAGCTTGCCGTTGCCGACAAAATATGTCCTGCCGTCTATCACCGCCTCGAGGCCCATACCTGCGTGCTCGGTTATCTCACCGATTCGGCTCTTGTCAATATGCCCCTTGTGTGCCGCAACAATCGATTCTCCGACAGGATGCGTCGAATAGCTCTCCGCTGCGGCGGCAACATCAAGCAGATAAGCGACGGTGACATTATTGGGATGTATAGCATCAACTGCGAATGTGCCCTTAGTCAGAGTTCCCGTCTTGTCAAACACAACAGTGTCTATCTTTGCGAGAGTCTCCATATAATTTGCGCCCTTAATGAGTATGCCCTCACGGGATGCACCGCCTATGCCACCGAAGAACGACAGCGGAACGGAGACAACCAGTGCACACGGGCACGAGACCACAAGGAAAGTGAGTGCTCGTTCTATCCATTCGCTCCAAAGTGCCCACTCGCCCACTCTGCCGGAATACAGGCCGATTGCAAGCGGCGGAACAAGAGCCAGCATGACAGCTCCGATGACCACGCAGGGCGTATACCAACGGGAGAAACGGGTTATAAAATTCTCCGCTCTCGCCTTTTTCTCCGAGGAATTCTCGACAAGCTCGAGTATTTTTGCAACAGTGCTCTCTTCGAAGCGGCTCTGCGTTCTGACACGGATAACGCCGGTAAGATTTATTGTTCCGCTCGTCACCCTGTCGCCGACTGTTTTATCGCTTGGCAGGCTCTCGCCCGTGAGCGCGGCGGTATTGACAGATGTAGAACCGTCTATTATCTCTCCGTCGAGCGGAATCCGTTCGCCAGGGCGCACAATTATAGTTTCGCCTATTTCAACTTCTTCGGGCGAGACTGTCTCCTCTTTTCCGTCCCTCAAAACGACGGCATAATCGGGGCGAATATCCATAAGTGCTGAAATCGATTTGCGGCTTTTTCCCACTGCAATTCCCTGGAAGAGTTCGCCTATCTGATAAAAAATCATAACAGCCGAAGCTTCTCTGTAATCACCTACGCCGAATGCACCGACAGTTGCGAGTGCCATGAGGAAATTCTCATCAAACACCTGACCGTGCGCTATATTGCGTGCGGCACTCCAAAGAACATCTCCGCCTATCAACGCATAAGGCACGACATATATCAGCAGCCTGACGACTCCCTTGAGTCCAAGCACCTCATCTGCTATCCAAGCAGCCGCCATAAGCACAACGGAGATGATTATTCTAACAAGCGTTTTTTTCTGCTTTCTCGTCATGGGATCAGATCCTTCAAAGAATTATTCTGCAATCGGGTTCTGCCTTTTTAGCGGTCTTAACTACATTCTTGAGCACGCTGTCAAAATCGGCATCGGCGGCCTCGAGGGTCAACTTCTGAGTGAAGAAATTGACACTCACGGACTCAACACCGTCAACTTTTGCAATAGCTCTCTCCATTTTTGCGGCACAGTTTGCACAGTCGAGATCCTCAAGTTTAAAAATCTTCTTCATTGTTATCTGTCCTTTCTTCTATAAGATGTTCAAAGCCCTTTGCAATTATTGTTCTTACATGGTCATCAGAGAGGAAATAATAAATCGTCTTGCCCTCTCTGCGGTTGGCAACAAGGTTTGCGTCCTTGAGAATTTTGAGCTGATGCGAAATTGCGGACTGTGTCATACCGAGCAGTTCGGCTATGGCACACACGCACATTTCGGACTCAAAGAGCGAAAAAAGTATCTTTACTCTTGTTGTATCGCCGAAAAGTCTGAACAGGTCGGACAGATCGCTGAGCAATTCATCTGTCGGCAGCTCGTGGCGCACCATATCGAGCATTTTTTCGTGATCGTGTTCCATTATATTTCCTCCGTTCGTATG
>CAZFZW010000191.1:0-2388 GCA_964523465.1 uncultured Clostridium sp.
AAAATATAGCTTGTATTTATGTCAATAATACTGTATAATATTTTAGTATACTTGCGCCCAAGGGCGTAACTTTTGTTAAAGGAGCTGAAGCGATGGATCCCATTAAGGTGGATTTTTCAAAGAAGGGCGGCCCTAAGGAGATAGTCATTCCTCCCGACAAGGCGGCACTTAAAATAATCCTGAGCATTGTTTGTGCAATAGTCACGGCAGGTATAGCATTTTATATTATGCTCCCTCCGCTCAATTTCAAGTCATATGAGTTTTACGGTTTCCTTGTGATAATCGTTGCGGCATATGCACTGTTTTCGGCGATATTTACGGGCGTGTTTTCAAAGCCCGAGTATATGCCCTACTTCAAGCGTCAGATGATAGTGCCCGGCATAATAGTCGGCATAATCGCACTGACTGTCGGCGTAGGCTATCTTATCTCAAGCCCGTTCTTCAGAGCCTCGGCTTACAGCGAGATAATCGATGTGCGTACAGACAGCAATTTTGCTGAGGAAATAGACAAGCAGGATGCCGAGTCGTTCAGCAATATCCCCAAGCTCGATGAGGGCGTTGCGGCCACTCTTGCTCCCAGAGCACTCGGTAAGCTTGCGGAAAAAGGTTATGTTTCGCAGTTCTCGGTTTATCCGCTTTACACTCAGATAAACTATAAGGGCACACCCGTCAGAGTTGTGCCGCTCCAGTATTCAAATATCATCAAGTGGCTGACCAACCGTTCGGAGGGTCTCCCGGGATATATAATCATCGATATGGCAAACGAAGTCACCACTCTCAAGGAGCTTGATGAGGGAATCAAGTATTCTCAGGCAGAGCACTTCGGCAGACTTCTCAAGCGTCATCTGAGAATGGAATATCCCACCTATATGTTCGGCTCAAGCTCGTTTGAAATAGACGATAACGGCAATCCGTATTGGATCTGTGCAAGAGTTGACAAGACCATAGGCCTTTTCGGAGGAACGGATGTTAAGGGCATAGTCATAGTCAATGCCATAAACGGCGAGTCAAAGTATGTACCCATTGAGACTGTCAAGAGCGATCCTCAGTATCAGTGGATCGACAGAGTTTATGACTCGGATCTCCTCGTTGAGCAGTACAATTACTATGGCAGGTATCAGAAGGGCTTCTGGAACTCGATTCTCGGCCAGGAAGATGTCTATGTTACCACCGAGGATTACAGCTACATCGCTCAGAATGACGATGTTTATATGTACACGGGCGTTACCTCTGTCACAAACGACCAGTCGATAACCGGTTTCATTATGATAAATCAGCGTACCAAAGAGGCGGTTTATTATTCCGTCGCAGGTGCAAAGGAGCAATCGGCACAGGCTTCGGCAGAGGGACTTGATGAGATAAAGGCAGCAGGATATACAGCTACATTCCCCCTGCTTCTTAACATTGACGGTGAACCCACCTACTTTATGGCACTCAAGGATGTCAGAGACGACGGCTCGCAGATAATCCAGAGCTATGCGCTCATCAATGTTAAGCAGTATACGAAGATAAAGGTCTACGGCAAGACGCTTTCCGAGTGTCTTTCAAAGTATGTTGACCAGCTCAAGGCAAACGGCATAAATGTTGACATAGATGCCGACAAGGTTGTTGACCCCTCAACGGGCAATGACAATTCGGAGGCTGACAGCGGCGTTAAGACTGTCAGCGGCAAGATAGCGGACATTCGCACACAGGTCATGTCGGGCGAGACATATTATTATATTAAGCTCGAGGGTGCAGATGTGTATTATTCAATCGCCGCATCCAAGTCCGCAACGGCGGTTATCCTCAACAAGAATGATACCGTTACAATTAAGTTCAATGCGAAAGACGGTGCGATAGTCAGCGCAAGCGAGCTTGAAAAAGCGAAATAAGACAGCTAAAACGAACCGCCGCAGGTTTTTCCTGCGGCGGCATTTTCATATATTCATGGGGGTGTCAGCGGTTTTCTTTGCCGAATATCTTCATTCCGCCTGTTATCGCAAAACCGATGAATGCGATGACAAAAGCAAAAAAGAGAACGGCGAGCAGAGGATTGTTTTTACCGAGTAACCTTCCTGCCAAAAGCGTGAGCGGTGGAACAATCAAAGCGGATATACCGAAAACACGCATGGCGGTCGCCTTGTGAGCTTTACGCAGCAGTATGAGCAGAGCGAGATTTACAGCGAAAAGAACAGGTAGCGCATAGAGAAAATATACGATTTCAGAACCGCCGGAGCTTATGTAAACTCCGACTTTCTCAAACAGTTCTGCTACCGAGCTGCGAAGTGCACTGCTCGGATAAGAATACCTAAATATTCCGAACATGGCGAAAATTCCGGACAAAATGTAAAATATGTATAGTATGATTTCTGATATTTTTTTCTTTTTCATGGTGAAGTCTCCTTT
>CAZFZW010000192.1:0-2381 GCA_964523465.1 uncultured Clostridium sp.
AATTTATTGTGACTTGTGTAACTTATTCAGCGGACTGAGCTGCTTTTCTTGCTTCAACTTCGGCGACCATTTCAGCCTGCTTCTTCTCACTGATTTTGTAGAAGAGCATTGGGATTATAGTACCGACCATGCTGAATGCACCGGAGAGGATGAGCAGATTCCAAAGAGTTGTTTCGCCCTGAGGAGTGATGTAAACACCGTCTGCGGCAGTGGGGTTGATACCTGCCCAGTTGTAGGAGAACACGCCGATGAATGCGCCGAATGCCATACCGATCTTGTTGATGAAGGTCTGCATTGCAAAGCAGATACCCTCGCCGCGTTCACCGGTTTTCCACTCAAGGTAATCAACAGTGTCGCCTATCATAGCATAGGTGATGATGTTGTTGACACCCTGCGGAATGCCGAGAAGTATAAGTCCGATAGCGCATACGATAAGCTTCCATGTGGCATCGTAGCCGATGAAGTACATAGCGAACATAACGACAGCACCGAGGATGTGAACGCCGATGTAAGTCCACTTCTTTGTGAACTTCTTCGACATCCAGGGGACAAGCACGGAAGCGATAAGTCCACCGGGAACAACCAACAGGGTTATAACGCTGTAGAGTGCCTCATTCTTGAGGACATACTTTGCAAAGTAAAGTCCACCTGTGTAGGTGTAAACCATTCTTGCACCGCCGAGGATACCCGAAATAACAACGAGAAGAAGCTGATCGTTTTTGAAGAGGAGCTTGAGGTTATGGCCGAGTGAGGGCGGAGTGTCGGTTGAAGTGAAGCGCTCTTTGGTGTGCTTGAATCCGTAGAAGAACATCGGGATTGCAATGACAACGAGAACTGCCGCACAGATGAAGTATGTCCACTTGAGGGTGTTGGCGTTTTCATAAATGTACTGAGGAAGAACTGTGCCGTCAGCACCCTTGTACTTGGCGGTCACGGCGGAGGTTATAACGGGCACGAAAACCGTGACGATACCTGCGCCGAGTGTGCAGGCGAGTCTCGAGACTGTCAGCAGTTTTCCTCTGACCTCTGTGTTGTTGGTCATGCAGGTTGAAAGGCCCCAGTAGGGGACGTCGGCAACGGTGTAAACCATGCTCCAGATAACATAAATTATGGAGATGACAACAAATGTTGAAGTTGCCTGAGGAGCAAGGAACGGGCAGAAGCACGCAAGAGTGACAATGCCTATCGGGATAGCCATCCACTTGAGGTAGGGACGGCATTTGCCCCACTTTGTACGGGTACGGTCAACAATGCTGCCCATTATCGGGTCGTTGAGTGCATCGTAGATTCTTGTGCCGAGCATAAGGAATGCAACAGCCATTGAACCGGAGATAGCACCGACCTGAGTGTTGGCATCACCGAAGAGCAGAGCGTCGGTGAGAAAAACGGTCAGATAAGAACCGATGATGGTACATATGAAGTTCTGACCGAAACCGGCAATGCTGTAAGCAATGCCTTCTTTGGGCTGCAGACCCTTGCCGGGAGTTGTGCCGAACACGGAGTGCAGCAGCTTTTCGATTTTGTTCAAATTCTTTCCTTCTTTCTATGTAATATCAAAAGCTTTTTAGCATTTTAAGCAATTATAACATATCTTGATTGAAAATTAAACGAAAATATGAAAAAATCTCAAACTTTTCTGTGCTTTTTTGTTCCAGGTATTTGAGCGAGCGGTTTAAGACGAATTTTGCTATATATTGTATTATTTTATCTTTAATAAAGTCATTGACATTTGTGCGGTTTGGGAGTAAAATTACAGAGTAATATTGTTTATTGACTGTGAAGAGCAGAGCCGTTTTTTCACTCTCAGAGAGATGCACCGGTCTTTAACCGCTGTGAGGTGCGTTGTGTTCAGAAATTTCGGCAGCCGGCTCGGAGTCTCCCGTGTTGAACGGGCGTAGCCTGCGTTAAGGGCAGAAGAGGGGTGCAGTTTTGTGCAATCCGGGTGGTACCGCGGCTTTCGCCGTCCCGGGCAGAGCGGCATCTATTTTTATTTTTAAGGAGTGTTTTTATGGAATGGACAGGTCTTAACGAACTCAGAGAGAAATATCTGAGTTTCTTTGAGAGCAAAGGGCATCTGCGTATGCCGAGCTTTTCACTTGTGCCGCAGGGCGATAAGAGCCTGCTGCTTATAAATGCAGGTATGGCACCGCTTAAAAAGTATTTCACGGGCGAGCTGACTCCGCCGAGAACGAGAGTTACCACTTGCCAGAAGTGCATAAGAACTCCCGATATTGAGCGTGTAGGTATCACTGCACGCCACGGCACATTCTTCGAGATGCTCGGTAACTTCTCTTTCGGAGATTACTTCAAGCACGAGGCTACCGCTTGGGCATGGGAGTTTTGCACAAAGGTGCTCGAAATGCCCGAGGATAAGATATATA
>CAZFZW010000193.1:0-2330 GCA_964523465.1 uncultured Clostridium sp.
CGTAGGTGTCTGTTGCCCAGATGATGTTTTTCTTTGTCGTTTTATCTTGAAGCAGCAAATCCAGTACATTTGCAACTGGATAGCTGTTAATTTCTATCAATTTCTCCACCAGAGGTAGAACCTCCTTCCTGCAATTTTCCTACGGAACTTCAATGCCCGATTGGAACACGCTCCATAATATCTTCAATGCCACAATCAAGAGCCTCGCAAATGCGGAGAAGGACATCCGTCGTGACATTTTCGCAGCGTCCCAGTTTTGCGATTGATGCAGCAGAAACATCGCTCATTTCCTGCAACTCTCCTTTTTTTATGTTGCGATCAATAAGCATTTTCCAAAGTCGGTTATAAGAAAACTCGGATTTTAATTCTTTTTTATTCTTGCTCTGATTCATCTTGCATCTCCTTGTTCCATGCCCATCCAAAAAGTTCATTACCTCCCGGCGATAATTGCAGTACGGCATTTTCTTCTAACAGTTCACGTGTCTCCCTATCATAAGCATCGAGAGTATCATACGCCATAAAAACCTGTTTGCCTTGCTGCTTCTGATTATTATACACCCTAATAATAGCGGAGAAAACAGCCCTTTCTATGTTCTTAAGCAAAACAGAGTCGTGAACAACAAATGGGACAGGAGCAACCGCCATGTTTGCAAGGTCAAAGGTAATAAGTCCTCTGTACTGTGCTCCGGTGCCACCGTCATTCGGCGTGTTAAATGTGTATTTGTTCAGTTTTTCCAGCCTGAGGTTTGGAGGCATATGCGTAATATCGCCTAAAATCTCCAAGGTTAAGCTGCGCATCTGCTGATTGATGGCAGTTTCAATAGTATGAAGTTCGGCAGCTATCACAGCATCTCTTGCCTTGGCGTAATCAGTTGCGACCTGCTTCAGCCGTTCAAGTTCATCATAGTTTTCATTTGCCTTCCTCAAATTGCTGAGTTCTGCAGTGATTTGAGCAAATTCCCTCAAAATTGCCTGTGAGACATTCGGAACATTCTTGACTTCTGCAATCTGCTCCTGAATGGTGGCTATTTCACCGCCCAGCAATGCATAAGTAGTAGCAAGACTTCTCTCCGTTTCTGTAAATTCCTGCTCCAATATTTTAGTCAACTTCTGGTGAAAGCATTCTACTTCTTCCAGCACACGAAATTCCTCATTGGGGAAGAAACGCTCCAAATCCGTAAATGTTCTCTTGAAGCTACGTCTTTCTCCCGTCATGTCACGGCGCACAGAATTCAATTGCGTTTGGATCATCGCTCGCTGTCTGCGGTAATTTATAAGGGCTTCATTTAATTCCGAGAGTCTCTGTGCAGTCATACTATCAAGATCCAGAAGTCCACGGTCATTATCAGCAATCAGAGCCTGTTCCTGTTGTTCAAGTTCTGCAATTCGTGCTTTGTTTGTCGCTTTTTCCTTTTCGTTTTTTGCGATACGAACATGATTGTATTCCTGTGCAGACTTGCGAAATGCTTCTTTTTCATCTTCTGCTGTTGCAGCCTGCTTTATTTGTGCCTCAACAGATGAGTATCTATCAAACAGACGCATATAGCCTTTGATAGCATCAGCGGCCGTTTCATCCTTGGATGAGCGCAAAGGCCGTTCTTCATCCAAAGTGTCTCTTTTATAGACTCGAATAAACCGTGCAATTGCTCCCCGCCAGGTTATTCCCTCGGCAGACAAGGCATACTGTTCGCAAAGAAATTCTCCATACTTCTGTGGCGAAAGTGGTTTCACATCTGGCAGAGGCTGATACTCCGAATCGCATATTATGATGTTGTTATAATCAACTGTATTTCTGGAAAAGTAATGCATCTGCCCGCCAAAATTAAAGGCAAAGCAAATAGTATGCTCCTTAACATTCTCCTGAACATCAACGCATTTTTTTACATAGTCGCTACCACCGAACACAAAGTCCAAAATCATTAGAAAGGTAGATTTTCCAATGGAATTCGAGCCGTTGTCATCTCCAAGAACAGCGTTCAATCCAGCATGAAAACGGATGGGATCTCTGACTTTGCCGTTGGTCATAAATTTATCGCACCTTACTTCAACCAACATAGTGAAGCACCTCCCCGTTAATTTCTATTTTGTTCATAGCATAGAGGCAGTCTATGATTTCCACAAATTCATTGATGTTCTGTATTTTGTTCTTTTTTACCTTAGAAAGCAATTCCGATGGCGTCATATCTTTCTTTTCGAGAAGAGCGAGAACCACTGGGAACTTCGCGATGCTGCTTTCTTTATAAGGCGTTACTTTATTCGGCATTTTCATTTGTGAAACACCTCACAATTTTGTATAAAAAATGACACGACTATATTGCAAGCCAAGCGAC
>CAZFZW010000194.1:0-2311 GCA_964523465.1 uncultured Clostridium sp.
CCTGTGCCCGAAAAGGTGATTCTGCCGATGCAGCAGCATATCGGTGTGCCGTGTACTCCGACTGTCAAGGCAGGAGACAAAGTTTCAGTCGGTCAGGTGGTCGGTGATTCCGACAAGTTCATGAGTGCGCCGATACACGCCTCAATTTCGGGTACAGTCAGCGCAGTCAGACAGGCGACGCTCGCCAACGGAGTTGTAACTCAGGCGGTGGAGATAGAGTCGGACGGTGAAATGCGTCTGTTCGACGGTCTTGAGCCGCCGAAAGTGACAGGTAAGGAGAGCTTTTTGCGTGCGGTCAGAGATTCGGGTCTTGTCGGTCTCGGTGGTGCGGGCTTCCCGACCCATGTTAAACTTCGCATCCCTCCAGACAAGCAGGTTGACACACTTATTGTCAATGCCGCAGAGTGCGAGCCTTACATAACGGTCGATTACCGTGAGTGCCTTGAAAATTCGTGGGATATTCTCTCAAGTATATTCACTCTCAAGGAGATGTTCGGCTTCAAGCAGGTCGTCATTGCTGTTGAGGACAACAAACCCGAGGCACTTAAGGTTTTGAAGGCTATAGCCGACAAGGACGGTTCAAACAACACTGTTAAGGTCATGACACTTAAATCAAAATATCCGCAGGGTGCGGAGAAGATGATGGTGCTCTCCGCAACCGGCAGAAAGGTGCCGCCCGGAAAGCTTCCTGCCGATGTCGGATGCGTGGTAATGAATGTCGCATCGGTGGCATTTATAGCAAGATATTTGAAGAGCGGCAAGCCGCTTGTCAGCCGTTCGCTCACAGTTGACGGCTCGGCTATTGCAGAGCCTAAGAATGTGCGTGTGCCCATAGGCACCAATGTCGGTGAAATAATCGACTTCTGTGGCGGATTCAAGGCCGAACCCGGCAAGATAATCACAGGCGGCCCGATGATGGGTCTTGCCGTTATAAATACCGATATTCCCGTCTTAAAGCAGAACAATGCAATTTTAGCTTTTGCCGATGATGCGGCCAAAACCAAAAAAGAGCGTGATTGCATCCGCTGCGGAAGATGCGCTGCTGCGTGCCCCCTGAGCCTTATGCCGACTCTTATTGAGCGCTACACAAAGGCGAAGGATGTCGAAAGACTCGAAAAATCGGGCGTTACCGTCTGTATGGAGTGTGGCTCATGTGCATATTCCTGCCCGGCATCAAAGCCCCTTGTTCAGTATATGCGTCTTGCAAAACAGCTTTTGAGAGAGGAGAAGAGCAAAAATGTCTGATAAAAAACTCACTGTCAGTGCGTCGCCCCATGTACGCTCGGCTCAGACTGTCAGCGGAATAATGCTCAATGTCATTATTGCAATGCTGCCGGCACTTGCGGCATCCGTTTGGCTCTTCGGCCCCCGTGTGCTGCTCGTGTGTGCCGTAACAATCGGCACAAGCGTGATTGCCGAGTATGCATCAAGAAAGATAATGAAGCGCAACAACACCCTGGGTGACCTGAGTGCAGTGGTCACGGGTCTCCTGCTCGCTTTCAATCTTCCTGTTTCAATTCCGCTGTGGCAGGCGGCCATAGGTGCTGTTGCCGCTATAGTCGTTGTGAAGCAGTGTTTCGGCGGTATTGGCCAGAATTTCTTGAATCCTGCAATAACCGGCAGAGTAATTCTTATGGTCTCGTTCCCCACGGCAATGACCGCATGGACAAAGCCGTTGTCATATCTCGAGCAGAGCGGTGCGGTGACGACCGCAACTCCGCTTGCAATGAGCGATGAAGAACTTCCCGGACTGCTTGATATGCTCCTCGGAATAAGAGGAGGCAGCCTCGGCGAGACCTGCGCTCTTGCACTTATCATCGGCGGCGTTTATCTTATGATAAGAAAGATAATTTCTCCTGCGATTCCGCTGTCGTTTATCGGCACCGTCGCAGTCGTTATGCTCATAGCAGGTAAGGGTGACCTTGAATTTGTCGCTTATCAGCTGCTCAGCGGCGGACTTATCCTCGGCGCATTCTTTATGGCTACCGACTACGCCACCTCACCCATCAATCTCAAGGGCAGGATAATCTTCGGTATCGGCTGCGGACTTATCACTTCGCTGATAAGAATATTCGGTTCACTGCCCGAGGGCGTTTCGTTCTCGATACTTATAATGAACATCTTCGTTCCCCATATCGAGCATCTCACCACTCCCAAGCCGTTCGGCACCCTCAAGGAGAAGAAAGAAAAGGGGGCGGCCAAGGCATGAAAACTTTAAAAGAATTTGCAATCCCGACTGTCGCACTTTTTCTCATTTGCCTTATCGCAACGGCTCTGCTTGCGGTCACTAATGAGGTCACCGCTCCCAAGA
>CAZFZW010000195.1:0-2303 GCA_964523465.1 uncultured Clostridium sp.
TGCCGCTGGGAACTGCACCCTTTGCAAGCAGGTCAACAGCGGAAACATGGTCTTCGCCGATATTGATATTAGTGTTGCCGTAAAGTGCAAGCTGAAGCTCACGGGCGACAACGGGATAGTCGATAACCCAAACGGAAAGTCGCTGACCGATTATCTTGCCATACCATGTGTAAAGCTGTGCCGAGGTGTAGTTACCCTCGCTGGGCATAACTATCTGATTTATCTTGTAATTCATCCAGCCCTGAGAAAGCGCCTGAGTAAGAAGAGAAAGTATCTCGCTGCGTTTGAAGTTCGTGATAACATTCGGCAAAACTATATCCATAGCATTGTTGAGCTGACCTGCGGATGCGGTCTTTGCGCTGTCAATAAGTGCCATAATAACATTGCGCTGTCTTGCGGTTCTCTTTACATCGCCTGCGCTGTCAACATGACGAATACGGCTGTAAACAAGAGCCTGTGCACCGTCAAGCTTGACAGCCTCGCCGGCAGACACCTTGGCAATTTTTGTTGTAGTGCGGTTGATATAATCAGCCTCATACTGCTCTATCGGTACGGACACGCCGCCGAGAGAATCGATGAGCTTGGGGAATGACTTGAAGTCAACGCTGATGTAATTGTCAATCTCGATCTTATAGTTGTTTTCGAGAACTTCAATAAGAGCCGCAGGGCCGCCCCACGAATGAGCGTGATTCATCTTGCAGCAACGTTCCGAGCCGTTGATGTTCATATATGTGTAGCTGTCTCTGAAGAAGGAGACGAGATTTATCGTCTTGGTCTTTTTGTTGAGCGAAAGCAGAATCACGGAGTCCGAACGGCCGGATGCCTTGCCGTCCTCACTGTCAGTACCGATGAGCAGAACATTGATAACATTCTTGCTTGAATACTTTTCGCCACCGTTTTTCGCCCACGAGGTAATAAGGCTGTCAAGGTCGGACGCATCGCCGACATCATACATGGCATCGAACTGCTGCTCGGGCGCAAAGGTCTCGTCGGGGTTGCCGTTGTCTCCTCTGTCAATGGTTATAAGACCGAGCTTTGTGCCGACAAAAATGCCCACGGCTATGATTATAATCGCAAGCACGACACAGGCTACAGTGATAAGAATCTTCAGATTTTTCTTGTTATTGTCCATCAAAAACTGTTTGAACGTTCTTTTCTCTTTCTTCTCCATGAAACAGCATCCTTTCTCGGCAATATATGTCACATTATACCACTTTGGAACTTGAATTTCTACGCCATACGGAATAATTTATTGATTTTTTATATTTTATGTTGTTCTCAATAAATTTGAACGGGCAAAACGACGCTATATGATTATAGTGCCCAATTGGTGCAAAAGAAAAAGCTCTCCGAACAACTCGGAGAGCCTGATTCTATTCATCAAACAAATCGTCTGTAAGGGCAAGAATCTCATTGCGGCGGCGTTCTTCTTCGTCTTTATCAACGGCAAAACTGCCATCCGACAGTCTGCAAAGGACATTACCCTCTTCCACGCCGTCAGGCAACAGATCAAGGGAAATATTGACAATCACTTCATCATCCTGCTCACACACGGCATAGTCGCCCTCAATGCGGTCAACGACATAATATTCCATAGCTTTTCTCCTTTAAGCTGCAGAATCCGAACTGTCGGGGAACGATGTCATAATATTCTCGCCGTCGGAACCGACAACTATAGTGCCCTTGAGGTCTGTGCGTTCATAAGAAATATTGTTCTTCTCAAGCTTTTCGATCGTCTCATCGTGCGGATGGCCGTAATCGTTATCCTTACCGCAGGAGATAAGCGCAAGCGACGGAGAGACAACATTCAAAAACTCATCACCGGTAGATGTGCTGCTGCCGTGGTGGCCGAGTTTCAGAACATCCGCCTTTAAATCCGCACCGTTTGCGAGCATCTTCTTCTCGCTCTTGACTTCGGCATCGCCCGTAAAGAGGAAAGAATTTTTGCCGTAAACAATCTTGAGCACGACAGACGAATTGTTCAAATCCTCGGGTGTGCCGACAGGGCCTACTATGGTTATTTTTGCATCACCGAGCGAATACTCCGCACCTACTTTTGCCGAAATGGTTTTTGCACCCGATGCCTTTATCGCCTTTGTAAGCTTCTTATAAATCGAAGTTGTGGGGGTCATCGAGGACGGGAGTTTGGGCATAATAATGTTTTCGACCTCAAACGCCTCTATTACGGGCGGCATACTGCCGATATGATCCGAGTGGGCGTGCGTTGCAACGACATATTCGAGCTTTGTTACCGAATTTGCCTTGAGATAGTTTATTATAGTCTCATCGTTTCCACGCTCGCC
>CAZFZW010000196.1:0-2283 GCA_964523465.1 uncultured Clostridium sp.
AAAACAACAGTCCCATCGGAAACAACTCCGATGGGACTGTTTTCTGCATAAACTTACATCTTGATTACAACATCGTTCGGGAAGAATTCGGGCAGATATGCCTTGTGTGCCCACTTCATTTCCTGGAAGCACTTTGAAGCCTTTTCCCAGTCGCCGACAAGCGGATGAACAAGCAGTGCATTAAGCGCCGCAGCCTCGGAACCGGTCATAGCAGCCTCAACAGCATACTTCTCATACGACTTGACAACTCTCATAAGACCGATGATGTGCTTATTGTCAACCTTATCGATTGCAACCGGCTCTGCACCGTCTTTACCGATAACAGCTGCTATCTCAAGTACATCGTCGTCATCCATGAAATCAACAGTACCGTTATTCTTGATATTGACTATCTGAACATCTCTCTTGTCGTTGGCAATAGAGTCAATAAGCGAAACCGCTGCAAGAGAATACTTGTGTCCGCCACGCTGATCGAGAAGATCGGGCTTTGTAACAAGAGTCTCATCTGAATACATCTCAAGAAGATCTTCCTCTATTTCCATGCAAACACGGGCACGGCACTTCTCATCCTCTTTCTGATGCTTGAGCTTTGCATCTCTGCAATAATAATACTGAAGATAAGACGAAGGAATACCGCGAACCGCATTCAGACAATCAAGAGAGAAGCCGTCATCCTTGATATTGGCCATAACCTTGGTTGAGAAGCCCTGAGCGAGCATATCATCTATAAGCTCTTTACCGTCCTTCTTAACAGAAGTTATCCAGCTCAGATGGTTAAGTCCGACATATGTAATATCACAGTCATCACCCATAGCTTCCTTGGTATCATCTATCATATTTATCGGAACATTGCAAAGGCCCATAGACTTTACATTTGTGTGATTGAGAATGAACTCACTGATAATACCCGAGGGGTTGGTGAAGTTGATAAGCCATGCATCGGGGCAGATAGCCTCAATTCTGTTGCAGATGTGCTGCATAACAGGAATAGTACGAAGAGCCTTGAAAAATCCGCCGATACCTGTTGTCTCCTGGCCGATAAGGTCATACTTGAGCGGAATAGTCTCATCAAGATAACGGGCGTGAAGCATGCCGACTCTTATCTGAGTAACAACGAAATCTGCACCCTCAAGTGCCTCGTCAAGGTTATCAGTCAGAAGAGTTTCGCACTCAATGCCGGCCTTTTTAAGCATTCTCAGGCAAAGATTACCGACTATTGTCCTCTTGCGCTCATCAATGTCCATAAAGGAGATTTTCTTGAGTTTGAGGGATGACTGCTGTTTTATGAATCCGTCAACAAGTTCAGGGCAATAAGTGCTGCCGGAGCCAATAACTGCTACTGTAATTTCTTTCATATCTATAACTTCCTTTGCTAATTATAATCTTACTTATACTGTCTGAATATCCAGTTCACGCAACCTGTGACAGGCTCTTTGTCAAGCTTTATAAACTTGAGTTTTCTGCCGCTCATGCTCTCTGCGTACTCATGCATCTTGCTGATATAAATATCATTGGGCAGCTTTGTGTGCATTGAACCCGAAAGTACAACTTCTATCTCGTCGCCGTCGAAATCCATCTGCTTTGCAAGTGCCGAGATAAGCTGTGCACCTCGCCGTGCCATTTCATCAACCTTTTTGAGTGCCGGAACATCACCGTTTGCGGCAGCGGCAAAGAAAAATCCGATAAGTGATTTTATGTAAATCGGAGCTTCATCAGTTTCAAGCTTTGCAACTGTCGCAACAAAGTCCTCACGGGTTTTGAGTGAAAACTTTTCGTAATACATCTTTGTTATCATAGTCGGCTCGAGTTCGAGATAAACTTCATCATATATAAGTCTGAAAGCAGTCTGTGCTATCCAAGTGCCGTTTCCTATATCGCCGGTGCACTCGCCGAGACCTGCTAACTGGAGCATATTACCCTTCGAGTCAATAGCGTTACAGCAAGTACCTGTTCCGCAGTTGTAGCCGATAGCCGCACCGCTTTGAGAGCCTGCCTGAACAACGATATATCCGTCATTGTAAACAGCGAAGTTTGAAAGTCCCTTTTCGCTGAGTTTTTCACACATAATATCGTGCTGGAACTGATGGTCAATTCCAGCAAGTCCCATGAGCGTGAAGCCGACCTCTTCAAGAGAGATTCCCGCCTCACCGAGCAACTCAGTAATTCCGCCCCAGATGATTGCACTCGCTTCGTCAAAAGAACC
This sequence comes from uncultured Clostridium sp., assembly GCA_964523465.1. GTDB lineage: Bacteria > Bacillota > Clostridia > Oscillospirales > Acutalibacteraceae > CAG-177. Next base: position 2,204 of record CAZFZW010000196.1, read on the forward strand.
CTCCAGATTCTCGTGATTGCTGCCCGGGGTATAAACTGTTTTTACAATATTTTTGCCCTCGTCAAAAAGTGAGAATGCGG
>CAZFZW010000197.1:0-2274 GCA_964523465.1 uncultured Clostridium sp.
TTATTGCAGCGCCTGCTTTGAGAAGAGAAAGAACAACGCATAAGGATATACAAAAAATATATTATGCAAGGCACTGGACGGTTTCAAGCCGTCCTTTTGCTTTTTGACGAACGAACGCCGCCGAGTGAAAAACTCAGCGGCGTTTGTGTGATTCCGAATATTTTTATTTTGTCAGTGACCTGTTGATGGCGCAGAGAATACCTCTTATCGAAGCGTAGTTGATGTTGTGTGAGATGCCGACTCCGAACAGCGGCTTGCCCTCGGGGGAGGTTAGGTGTATGTAGGAGACAGCCTTTGCGTCCGAACCGATTGAAATAGCGTGCTCGGAGTAGTCAACGAAGCTGTATCCCGTAACGCCTACGGTTGCGAGTGCATTGAAGAATGCATCGATAGGGCCGTTACCTTTGCCGGTTATCTCAAATTCACCGTCGCCGTCATGGTGAAGAATACCCTCGAATCTGACCTTGGGCGAGGTGTCGTTGACCTCGTTTTCTTCGTAGAATTTATGGCTGATGAGTGAATATGGCCCGTGAATGTCGATATATTCACGCCCGAACAGCTCCATAACCTCGGCGGCACTGATTTCTCTGCCAACCGTGTCGCAGTAGTGCTTGACTGTGCGTCCAAACTCCGGATGCATAGCCTTTGGCAGATTGTATCCGAAGCTGTTTGCCATGACGAACGCCGCACCGCCCTTTCCGGACTGGCTGTTGATGCGGATTATCGGCTCATATTCACGCCCGAGGTCTGACGGGTCAATCGGCAGATACGGTACTTCCCAGTATTCGCCGCCGTTTTCTTTCATATACTGCTCGCCCTTGTTTATCGCATCCTGATGTGAGCCTGAAAAGGCCGTGAATACAAGCTCGCCCGAATACGGATGCCTCGGGTCAACGTGCATATGTGTCGTGCGTTCATATATGTCTTTTATTGCATTGATGTCGTGCAGATCGAGCTTCGGGTCAATACCCTGAGTGTAGAGGTTGAGAGCAAGTGTTATTAAATCGACATTGCCGGTTCTTTCTCCGTTGCCGAAGAGTGTGCCCTCAATTCTGTCTGCACCGGCGAGCATACCCAATTCCGCCGCTGCAACGGCAGTGCCCCTGTCGTTGTGCGGATGCAGGCTGATTATCGCCCGCTCACGGTGGGGGAGACAGCGGCAAAAATATTCTATCTGATCCGCAAAGAGATTCGGTGTGCTGCTCTCGACCGTGGAAGGCAGGTTGAGAATAACTTTGTTCTCCTCGCTTGCATCGAGCTCATCCATAACGGCGGCACAGATTTCGGCGGCAAAGTCCGTCTCCGTGCCCATGAAGCTCTCGGGCGAGTATTCGTATGTAAGGTTCATGCCCTGTGTCCTTGCCTCGTCACCGAGCTGTTTTATAAGCTTTGCGGCATTTACGGCGATTTCGGTTACGCCTTGCTTGTCGGTGTGGAACACCACCTTGCGTTGCAGGGTAGAGGTTGAATTGTAGAAGTGGAATATGACATTCTTTGCACCCTTTATGGCCTCGAATGTTTTTCTTATCAGGTGCTCACGGGATTGTACGAGTACCTGAATTTTAACATCGTCGGGTATGTGTCCGCCGTCTATCAGTGCACGCAGTATTTCGTATTCTGTTTCACTTGCGGACGGAAAACCGACTTCTATTTCTTTGACGCCTATCGAACATAGTGCCTTGAACATCTCAAGTTTTTCGTTCAGATCCATCGGGTCTATTAAAGCCTGATTGCCGTCACGCAGGTCAACGCTGCACCAGACCGGTGCTCGGTCTACCGAGTTGCACGGCCAGGTTCTGTTTTCAAGCTTGACGGGCTTGAACGGAATATACTTTTCGTATCCGGTTTTCATCTTAACGCCTCCAAAACAAAAATACCCCTATGCATAAAGCATAGGGGCGTGAAAATTCACACGGTACCACCCTGATTTCGGCCGAAGCCCTCAGAGGTCTCAATTAAGACCCGGCATATAACGCTGCCAAACGGAACGCCCTATATGTAAAAACCTTGAGGCGAACGACTCCGGAATGAGCTATACATCTGAATTGCGGCACCGTTTTCAGCAAAACACGGCTCTCTGAGGCTCGCAAAGACAAATCTTATTTCCTTCACAGTCTTTGTCGGTATGACTGAATTATAAACAAACGACATTGCTTTGTCAAGCGTTAAATCCCGATTTGCCGTGTCGCATATATAATGTATATAAAGGCGACGGATTGCTCGCTAAACGCCCGGGAGCGTGTAAAAGAAGTCGGCAAAAAAGTGAAAAAAGTT
>CAZFZW010000198.1:0-2270 GCA_964523465.1 uncultured Clostridium sp.
TAAAGTCTATTCGCTTTTCGGGCAATCAGGCATATATTATAGGAAACGAATGTATTCTGTGTGGTCAGTGCTTTGTTGTGTGTCCACAAGACGCAAAACAGATTGTTGACGAAACCGAGAAAGTCAAAGTATTGCTTCAGAGCGGTGACCCGGTAATCGTCAGCCTTGCCCCGTCGTTCATTGCAAACTACGAGGGCGTAGGCATGAACTCAATGCGTGAAGCACTCAAGCAACTCGGCTTTTTCGATGTCGAAGAAACCGCCATAGGCGCAACAATCGTTAAGACAGAATATGAAAAAATGATTGACAGCGGCTCAAGAGATGTTATAATAAGTTCTTGTTGTCACTCAATAAATCTGCTTATCCAAAAGTATTTCCCGGCAGAGCTTCCTTTCCTTGCGAATGTTCTCTCGCCCATGCAGGCTCACTGTAAGGACATCAAACGCCGCTATCCCAACGCCAAAACCGTATTTATCGGGCCGTGCGTTGCAAAAAAAGATGAGGCTCAGTATTATGAAGGTCTTGTTGACGCAGTTCTCACCTTTGATGAGCTGACAAGCTGGTTTAAGTCGGCAGGCGTAGAACCGACAAAGCACGTTGATTCGTTTGAAAACAGCCGTGCCCGTTTCTTCCCAACTACCGGCGGAGTGCTCAAAACCATGAAACAGGACAACCCCAACTACACCTACATGGCAATAGACGGAGTTGAAAACTGCATTTCCGCTCTCAGGGACATTGAAAACGGCAATATACATAACTGTTTCATTGAAATGTCGGCTTGCGTAGGCAGCTGCGTAGGCGGCCCCGTCATGGAAAAATTCCACCGCTCGCCTGTCAAAGACTATATGGCAGTAGCACAGTTTGCAGGCAAAAAGGATTTTGAAGTTGATCAGCCGGACAGCTTTTCACTTCAAAAAAACTTCACGGTCATTGAACGAAAGCTCCTGCCTCCCACTGAGAGCGAAATAACCGAGATACTTCACCGAATGGGCAAAACAAAACCCTCCGATGAATTGAACTGCGGTTCATGCGGATATAACACCTGCCGTGAAAAAGCCATTGCCATTTATCACGGCAAGGCAGAAATTTCCATGTGTCTCCCCTATCTCAAGGACAAGGCAGAAAGTTTCTCGGATAACATTGTCAAAAACACCCCAAACGGTCTTATACTTTTGAACGAAAAGCTGGAAGTTCAGCAGATAAACAGAGCTGCGCTCAAGATTATGAATCTTCGCTCCGCTTCGGATATTCTCGGCGACGGCGTTGTGCGTGTGCTTGACCCAAAGGACTTCCTGCGTGTTCTTCAAACAGGCAGAAATATGCGTGACAAGCGCCGCTATCTTGCCGAGTACGACAAGTATGTTGAAGAGACTATAATATACGACAAGGAGTTCCGCCACCTCATCTGCATCATGCGTGATGTCACAGAGGAGGAAACAGTGCGTGAGCAGAAAGAGAGTATCAGCCGCCAAACCGTTGAAATTGCGGACAAAGTTGTTGACAAGCAGATGAGAATTGTCCAGGAGATAGCCTCTCTGCTGGGCGAAACTGCGGCTGAGACCAAGATAGCGCTATCCAAGCTCAAGGAGTCGATCAGCAATGAATAACCTCTGCGCCGAGATAGGCTGGAAGAGTATAAACCACGAGGGCGAACAGCTCTGCGGCGACCATGTTGACATAATCGAGCAGGACGAAGATTCCACAGTCATCGTGCTTGCGGACGGATTAGGCAGCGGAGTCAAAGCGAGCATACTCTCGACCCTCACCTCAAAAATAATTTCTACCATGATGGCGGAGGGGCTGCCGCTCGAAGAGTGCGTCTCCACCATCGCCGCAACGCTGCCGATTTGCTCGGTCAGAGGTGTTGCATATTCCACATTCACCATCATTCATCTGATAAACAACGAGTCTGCCGAGGTAATCCAATACGACAACCCTCTTGTTATTATGATAAGAGACGGCGAGGTATTCGATTATCCTAAAACGGAGTTGAGCATCGGCGGCAAAACGATATACAGATCTCAGATTAAACTCCAGGAGGACGATGTTTTTGTTGCAATGAGCGACGGCTGTCCTCACGCAGGTATCGGCTCGGCTTTCAACTTCGGTTGGAAGCGTGACGACATCGCGGAGTTTATGGCAGGCCTTATTCCCGTCGGCTACACCGCAAAGACGCTCTCCACCATGTTGGTTGACGAATGCGGCAAGCTTTACGGCAACCGTCCCGGTGACGATGCCACCGCCTGCGTTGTCAAAATACGCAAGCGTGA
>CAZFZW010000199.1:0-2253 GCA_964523465.1 uncultured Clostridium sp.
AAAGGAGCAAATAAATGAAAAATCGCACTATGGTCTGCCGCCTCGGCAAATTTCCTCAGCTCACCAGAACGGTTTTCACCACCGCTGACGGGCTCTCTTCAGACAAGACGACCGCCCTGTGCTTCGGACTTGACGGAGCTCTTTATGTCGGCACCGACAAGGGACTTTCAAAGATAGTCGGAGAGAAAATCTCGACTGTTGACATCGGAATCAAAAACGCACCCATCTCAATGCTGTTTTGCAGCAAAAACGGTCATCTCTTCGTCGGCACAGGCAAAAAGTTGCTTGAGTTCAACGGCAAGAAGCTCGTCTCCGAGCGTGAATTTTCATCTGACACCGTCAGCATGAAGCAGGATGATGACGGAATTTCATGGCTGCTGACAAAGACCGTGCTCTACAGATTCCCCGACATGGCAAAGAACTTCGACCTGCAGATAGGCGTTCCCGGCAAGGGCAGCTGCATGGCCGTTGCCAACGACAACAAGGTTTATGTCGGCACTGAGGGTGAGGGTCTCCACGCACTTGTCGGCAAGCGTTGGCACTGGTCGGAGCTTATGGAAAACATAACCGGCATTCTCAGCGACTGCATAACCTGCCTCGACATTGACCCCGCAGGCAACATCTGGATCGGCACAGACAAGGGCGTTTGCGTCTATGACGACAACAGCTACTGGCTTGACCACTCCAACATCACCGGACTTCCCACCGGCAAGATAACCGGCATGGCAACAAGTGATGACGGTAAAAGATATTTCACCACCGAAAAAGGTCTTATCATTCAGCACAACGGCAAGCTTTCATATTATGGCTACAAGCGTTGGCTTCCCGATATGCACGCAACCGATATAGTCCTCTCCCCCGACGGCAGCTTCTGCGTCTCGACAGTAGCCGGAATCAGCGTATTCAGAACCGAATGGATAACCCTCGAGGAAAAGGCAAAGAGACTTCGTGCTGTCACAGAGAAGTACAATGTCCGCAAGGATGGCTATGTGCTCAGCAGAACACTCGAGCATGAGGGTGTTGTGTCCGAGGACGAGGGACACATCCTTTCGAGCGACAACGACGGACTCTGGACCGGAATCTATCTCGGCGCACTTTCATTCGAGTACGCCTGCACCAGGGACGAAAAGGTTCGTGCCGATGCTCACCGCTCACTGCTTGCTATGATAAAGCTCACCGAAGTCAGCGGCATCGAGGGATTCACCGCCCGTGCACTCAGATACCCCGACGAAGTTGATTTCGGCACAGGCGCTCGCCACGAGTGGCACGCCGCAGTCGATAAGGACGGTAACGAGCTTGAGTGGCTCGGCGAGACCTCCTCAGACGAGATGGTCGGCCACTTCTATGCTTATGCAAACTACTTCGACCTTGTTGCGGATGATGACGAGAAGAAGCTGATAGCCGATACTGTCAGAAAGATTCTCGACCATATTCTCTCGCACAAATTCAGACTTGTTGATACAGACGGCAAGCCCACCACATGGGCAAACTGGGATCCCGACCTACTCAACCACGACCACAAGTGGGTATATGAAAAGGGCACAAACTCTCTCCAGATACTCACCTTCCTCAAGGTCGGCTACCACATCACCGGCGACGAGCGTTATCACAAGATGTTCGACTATCTCGCAGGTGACAAGCACTTCGCAATGAACCTTATGCAGTATAAGATTCTCGACGGACATCTGCTGCACATTGACGACAACCACGACTTCCTCATGATTTCCCTGCTTATGCGCTACACCGAGGACGCAAGACTTCGCTCGGTATTCGCAATGGGACTTGACCACCACTGGCAGGATGAGAAGGCGGAGCGCAATCCGTTCTTCAACTTCGTATACGGTGTCTGCACAGGTGAACACTGCAACATCGAGGACGCAATTGATGAGCTGACTGACTATCCCATGGATCAGGTTCAGTGGACTCTTTACAACAGTTGGCATGAGCTTGAGTGGGATATGAGACCTGCTGAGCTCGGTATGATACCGCAGCTTGTCTCTCCCCTGCCGGCACACGAGAGAAGAATCACTCATAGCGACTCCAACCGTTTCATTGCCGACAGCGGCATTGCAGGCGAGGCCGAGCGTCTGTTCACAAAGTCGGATGAGCCGACCGCATTCACAATGTTCCCCGGCACAGGCGATGACCACGGCATGAGCCTCATGGCCTGCACCAACTTCACGCACGCCTACTGGTACGCAAGATACCACGGACTTATTGAAGAGGCCGAATAATCACAGCCTCCCGAAAGGG
>CAZFZW010000200.1:0-2239 GCA_964523465.1 uncultured Clostridium sp.
TGCTGATATTGACGGCGATATTCAACCTTTGGGGGTTCATAGCGGGACTTGCCGTGACCGTCCTGCTCATCGTCACGAACAAGACCATAAGCGGCAGGTGCTATCTCTATCCCCTGATTCCGTTTAACGCCAAGGCCCTTTCATCCCTGCTGCTGCGAAAGCCGATAACAAAAAGTAAAAATTGATGTTCGCTCACTTATTTTTATTGCAAACTTCTCCCCTTTCTGATATAATCAATTTGAACGAAAGTTCACAAGGTTATTTCAAAAAGGAGGAGCTTTTTTATGGAATACACCATGCTCATCCTCTGGATAGCACTGCTCATCGCCTTTATCGTAGTTGAGGCGGCTACGGCGCAGCTTGTAACCATATGGTTTGCAATCGGTGCGGCTGCCGCATTAGTCTCCGAGCTGTGCTCTGCCGAAGTCTGGCTCCAGTGGGTCATTTTCGTTGCCGTTTCACTCATAGCACTCGCTGTGACCCGTCCGCTTGTCAAACGCTTTTCAAAGCGCAATATTCAGCCGACGAACGCCGACCGGTACATAGGGCTCAGCGGAATCGTCGAGGAGACTGTTGACAACACCGAGGGCACAGGGCTCGTCAAGGTCGAGGGCTCTGTATGGACCGCCCGTTCTTCCGACGGCAGCCGCATTGAAAAAGGAGAAAATATCACCGTTGACAAAATAGACGGTGTTAAGCTGATGGTATCAAAACACTAAGGAGGTTATTTTATGGCACCCGCAGCAATAGCAGTAATCATAGGTATAATCGTACTTGTACTTGTGATAATCGTACTCAACATCAAGATTGTACCGCAGTCAAAGGCATATGTCATCGAGCGTCTCGGTGCATACTCAATGACCTGGCAGACGGGCATCCACTTCAAGATTCCGTTCATCGAGAAAGTCGCTAAGATGGTCTCGCTCAAGGAGCAGGTCGTAGACTTCCCGCCGCAGCCCGTTATCACAAAAGATAACGTCACCATGCAGATTGACACGGTCGTTTTCTTCCAGATAACCGACCCGAAGCTCTACGCATACGGTGTTGAGCGTCCCATTTCCGCTATCGAAAACCTCTCGGCCACCACGCTGAGAAACATAATCGGTGAGATGGAGCTTGACCACACGCTCACTTCCCGTGACATCATCAACGCAAAGATAAGAGTTATCCTTGACGAGGCAACAGACGCATGGGGCATCAAGGTAAACCGTGTTGAGCTTAAAAACATCCTTCCTCCTCCCGAGATTCAGGATGCGATGGAAAAGCAGATGAAGGCAGAACGCCAGCGTCGTGAGGCTATCCTGCGTGCAGAGGGTGAAAAGGCAAGCAAGATTCTCGTTGCAGAGGGTCAGAAAGAAAGCCAGATTCTCGCCGCAGAGGGCGACAAGCAGGCTGCCATTCTCCACGCAGAGGCTGTCAAAGAGGCAAAAATCCGTGAGGCAGAGGGTGAAGCTCAGGCCATCATCGCCGTCCAGGAGGCACAGGCAAAGGCAATTTCGCTGATAAACGATGCCGCTCCCGAGAACGGTTACCTGACAATCAAGAGCCTTGAGGCATTCGCCAAAGCCGCAGACGGCAAGGCAACAAAGCTTATCATCCCGAGCGAGCTTCAGTCGCTCGCAGGACTTGCCGCAAGTGCAAAGGAAATTTTCTCGGCAGACACCGAGCAGGAATAACAGACAACCAACGACCGGCACACTTCAAAAGAGGTGTACCGGTTTGTTTTTGTTGGTGAGTAATTACTTTTTTGTGTCGGCGATTCCGACAACGAACAAATGCGAGGGTTGTCCTTACGGTGGGCAGTGCACCGTTTCTCAGTATGGAAAGGGCTCACCCCTGTCTGCGCTATCTCTTGTGCACCGCTAAAATCTGCGATTTTGACTCAGGGAGAGATACGGGGTAGTTGAATTTACGAAATTAATTTCTACGATTAAAACAACTCAATATGTTCAGCATTTTCTTTTTATTTGAAAAAGAAAACGCCGGCAAAAGAAAAGCAAACTCAGGACTTCGTCCCGAGACCCCAGGCACCGCCTTCGCACAACAACTTAGTTTGTCGCTGTCACTTGGCACTCGGCACATACGCCGACAAACTCGCTGAAGCTCAAACAAGTGTCGGCTAGTGCGGCTTGCGTTGCAAGCCATCCCCTCGTCATGTCAGTTGGTTTGTCGCCGTTGTGCTACGGCTCGGGATAATTTTGCGTTCCGGGGCTGGTTTGGTCGTGAACTTTACTTTTTC
>CAZFZW010000201.1:0-2236 GCA_964523465.1 uncultured Clostridium sp.
CTACGGCAAGAAGCTCATCCGTAGCAACGGTCGAGCTCTTCTGTACAGTGAGCTGTTTAACAGTGCCGTCGCAGGGAGCGACTATTTCGTTTTCCATCTTCATAGCCTCGAGGATGAGGAGAACATCGCCTGCCTTGACGGAAGAACCGACGGAGACATTGACGCTGAGGATGGTTCCGGGCATGGGGGAGAGAACTTTCTGACCCTCTGCGGCGACAGCGGGAGCTACGGCTGCCGGAGCGGGAGTTGCGACAGGAGCTGCAACGGGTGCGGCAACAGGCGCTGCGGCATCGGTCACGGAAGTGATAACGGCTTCGGTCTCTTCAACCTCTACCTCGTAATTTTTACCGTTGAGTGTAACAACATATTTCATAGCTAAAACCGTTCCTTTCAGGTGTTGACGGGTGTCAGTCTTTTACTTTGATTGATTTGAACAGCAGTCTGTTGAGCGGAATGCCGCTCTCGTTGCTGACAATAGCCATAATTACGGCGGCGGTAGGCTCGTCAACGCCTTCGAGTACGAGAGAGCCCTGAGACTGTGTGCCGGGCAGGGGGGTGGCAACGGGTGCGTCGGCCTGTACGGCATCGGTGTTGCTGCCCTTGCCTTTTTTCTTTGCGGCTGTGTTCTCGCCGAATCTGACTACGGCTGAGATGAGCTTTATGCAAAGGGCGAGAATGATGAGCAGTGCGAACACCATGAGTATTCCGAAGAGTGAAACCTCGAGGGCGAACACAAGCTTTTCGCCCAGGGGCATATTCATATCAAAATTGTCGAACATTTACAAGACCAATCCTTTCTGCGCAGCTCAGCCGAGCTTCTCGATCTTATATGTGAATGTGTTTCTCTTTTTCTCGTCTCTCTTGTCGAAGAATGCCTCGGCCTGAGTCGGGAAAGCAATATAGGAAAGTACATCCTCATCGCAGGTGGCTCTGTCGCCGAGCTCTTCTCTTGCGGCAGGCAGACCGGGCTCGAGCAGATCGGCATAGCGGCAGGTGACAGGCTCTTCGTCGCCGAGAACCTTCTTCTGAAGATCTTCGTTTATCTTGCCGGGAGCTTTGCCGTACTCGCCCTTAATGTAGTTCTTGACTTCCTTGGAGATGTTCTTGTATCTCTCGCCGGCGAGAGATACAAGAACATCTCCAAGGAAGTCAAGAACTACATTAAGGGCGAGTACGGCAAAGCTCCCGGCAAGATAAACGAAGATCTTCAGAAGAAGGTTCTCGGCGACGAAGAGCCTGTCACCTGCCGCTATGCCGATCTGCTCGAGCCCGGTCTGCCTGCCGCAAGAGAAGAGCTCGGCGACAGAGCCACCTGCGATGAGGATGTACTTTCCTATATTGCTTTCCCGACTCAGGCCGAGGCATTCTTCGACAAGAGAGACGAGAAAAAGAGAAACACATTCACATATAAGATCGAGAAGCTCGGCTGAGCTGCGCAGAAAGGATTGGTCTTGTAAATGTTCGACAATTTTGATATGAATATGCCCCTGGGCGAAAAGCTTGTGTTCGCCCTCGAGGTTTCACTCTTCGGAATACTCATGGTGTTCGCACTGCTCATCATTCTCGCCCTTTGCATAAAGCTCATCTCAGCCGTAGTCAGATTCGGCGAGAACACAGCCGCAAAGAAAAAAGGCAAGGGCAGCAACACCGATGCCGTACAGGCCGACGCACCCGTTGCCACCCCCCTGCCCGGCACACAGTCTCAGGGCTCTCTCGTACTCGAAGGCGTTGACGAGCCTACCGCCGCCGTAATTATGGCTATTGTCAGCAACGAGAGCGGCATTCCGCTCAACAGACTGCTGTTCAAATCAATCAAAGTAAAAGACTGACACCCGTCAACACCTGAAAGGAACGGTTTTAGCTATGAAATATGTTGTTACACTCAACGGTAAAAATTACGAGGTAGAGGTTGAAGAGACCGAAGCCGTTATCACTTCCGTGACCGATGCCGCAGCGCCTGTTGCCGCACCCGTTGCAGCTCCTGTCGCAACTCCCGCTCCGGCAGCCGTAGCTCCCGCTGTCGCCGCAGAGGGTCAGAAAGTTCTCTCCCCCATGCCCGGAACCATCCTCAGCGTCAATGTCTCCGTCGGTTCTTCCGTCAAGGCAGGCGATGTTCTCCTCATCCTCGAGGCTATGAAGATGGAAAACGAAATAGTCGCTCCCTGCGACGGCACTGTTAAACAGCTCACTGTACAGAAGAGCTCGACCGTTGCTACGGATGAGCTTCTTGCCGTAG
>CAZFZW010000202.1:0-2207 GCA_964523465.1 uncultured Clostridium sp.
ATATTCTCAGCGGTGCAACCGTCATAAGCAACGAAGCCGTGGCTGTTATAGGTTCGGGACTTACAGGACTTGAAACTGCACATACACTGTGTGAGAACGGTTGCAAAGTAACTGTAGTCGAAATGGCAAAGGAGATAGCTCCCGGCACATGGATGCAGCACAAGGACGACATTCTCCCGAAGCTTGCCGCCGCAGGCACAACCCTGCTCACCGGTGAAAAGCTCTGTGAAATAACTTCCGACGGCATTGTTACCGAGAATGTAAAGACCAAAAAGAGAACCGCCATTGCCTGTGACAGGGTCGTGCTCTCACTCGGTTCAAAGCCGAACTCCGCTATTGCGGATGAGCTCAAAAATGCCGGATTTGACCCGATAATCATCGGTGATGCCGACCGTGTGGGCAAGATAGCCGATGCTACCAAAGCGGCATATAAGGCTGCAATAGCAATTAAATAACATCAAACGCTCGAGGAAAGGTAAATCTTTCTCGAGCGTTTATTCATTCTTGACTTCAAACTCCATTTTTGATATACTCCATAAAAATGCAGATATAATAACGGAGGTAGAATATGGTATTATATTTTTCGGGCACAGGCAACAGCAGATATGTTGCAAAGCGTATCTGCGAAAAGGTCGGTGATACACTCATTGACATAAATGAGCGTATTAAAAATGATGATATTGAACCTGTTCAATCCGGCGAAAACATCGTTGTTGTTGTGCCGACATACGCCTGGCGTATTCCCGATGTCGTTAAAGACTGGCTGACAAGGACTCTTTTTATCGGTGCAAAGCGAGTGTGGTTCGTTATGACCTGCGGCGACAGCATAGGCAACGCAGACAAATTCAACCGCAAGCTGTGTAAAATAAAAGGTTTTGAGTATATGGGAACTGCAAAAATCCTTATGCCCGAGAATTATATCGCAATGTACGATGCACCCGAGGCCGCAAAAGCGAGACATATCGTTGAAAAAGCAGAACCGATTATTGAGTCCGCAATCGATTCGATTATAACAAAAAAGCCGTTTCCTGATCCACAGATAACACTCAATGATCGATTTTTGAGCGGAATAGTGAATACCGCTTTTTATATGACTTCAATTAAGCCAAAAAAATTCACTGCCGACAGCAAGTGTATCAGCTGCGGAAAGTGCAGTCTCGCCTGTCCGCTCAACAATATCCGCATTGAAAACGGCAAACCCGTCTGGGGCAATAACTGCACACACTGCATGGCGTGCATCTGCTATTGTCCGAGTGAGGCTATTGAGTATGGCAAAATCAGCGCAGGCAAAGTAAGATACAATTTTGAAAGCTTAAAATAAAAACGAAACAGGGTATGACAAGCAAATCGCCGTCACACCCTGTTTTTTATCTCTTTTTATACAGTACCAACTCGGGATTCAATCCGTCTTTTTCATAAGTGGACACAAGCAGGAAATCCATATTCGCAATAATGCCGAAGCATCTTTCTCCGCCGAATTCACATTCATATTGATTGCCGAGATATGTCTTGTTGTCATCAAGAAATTTGATTTTTTTGCCGTTTGGCAGAACATACTCGAGATTGACATACCTGCCCACAAGTGCGTTTAAATTTTCAACCTTTGGCAGTCCTTCTATGTGCAGCCCGTTTAACTCGTCCATCAGCTGTTGCTTGAATTGTGCAAACTTCCCGTTATCGCCAAGCTCGCTATAGCGTTTCCAATAATCAAGTTGCGGCAACAGCTCCCGCATATAACTGCGAACCTGTTGCTCTGTGAAGTTCTCACCTCTCATATTCTTGACACAGACTTCAATCAGTTCGTCCATGTTGTCATATGTATAAGTTCCCTCGGCATAGCACCACTTGCAATAGTCCTCATTGAGTCCGCCGTCATTGTCCCTGCCTATGATTTCGTCACTTTCAAGCGGCATACCGCAACACTGACAGACAAGCTTTCTCGGAGAACCCAAAAGAGTGTTGATGGAAACATCAAACAACCTTGAAAGCAGTTTAAGCGTCTCCGTATTGGGGACAGTTTCTCCGTTCTCCCAGCGCGAAACAGCCTGCCTTGTGACAAACACCTTTTCCGCAAGTTCATCCTGAGACATTCCGTTTTTAGTTCGAAGTTCAAAAATCACCTGTTTTGTATCCATTAAAGCACCTCCTGACGCACTCATTATAACCGATAGCGGTTGCCATTACAAGCAACCCGCTGTTGCGTCCGA
>CAZFZW010000203.1:0-2202 GCA_964523465.1 uncultured Clostridium sp.
TGCTTTTCGGGGCGTAAATCAAGGAATATCCTCGTTCTGAGCCTTTCAAAAAAGAACACAAGGTCTTTGTACTAATCTGTGGTTATGTATGGAATTGTAGGTTTTTGGGTAACAAAAAACACCGTATTTCTACGGTGCTTTTGCTCGGTTATGTATATCATTTATTCCGAAATGGTGAGTTGGTTAAACAAGTCTGACCCCAACAGTTTCAATGCTGTTCTTGAAATTTCAAGCATTACTTCAATCATATCATCGTCATTCCAATGTCCGCCTTCTCCTTTGGTATAGATGGAGGCGGCTTGCAACATAATAGTTGCTCCATTGCATTGTACAAATCTATTAGCACACAAATTTGTATTGATTGGCATTCCGTAATTTGAAGCAGTAAGTCTATCCAATCTGTTTAACGCTCCATTATTGTATGTCAATGTAACTTCTCTACCGTCTGGTCTTTTAATCGTTACATCTTGTGTTAAAAAGTTAGAACCTTCCAAAAATAAAACATACGGGAAATAACATTCAGCCAACATATAATTGGCTATTTCGCTTATATTCTTGTGTGCCCTTTCTATTGCATTTCCTGCAACCATAAGGTCTTGGTCTTTATTCTTTCCAACAAGAATACCATTGCAGATATTTTCAATATCCTTTCCTTGATGTTTGGCTTCTGAAACCATTATTACTCGCCAATTCCCATTATCATCTTTTACTTCAATCAATCCACCATCGGGTATTATTCGAGCATTTTCAACAAAAAGAGTTTGTCCAAGATATTTGTCCACCTTTTGTAAGGCATCGTTAATTTCTTTTTTTGCAAGGTCTTTTCTGTATCTGAAAGTCAATCTTGGAAATTCTTCTTTCAGTTTTGACATAACTGCAATAGATGTGTTGTACACTTCCTTATCGTGTATTTTCGCATCTTCGTGAAAAATCATAAGAGGTCCTTGACCTTCTTTTTGCTGTACTGTTAATCTGTTTGATTGTCCTTTTTTCATATCGTATCTAACTCCTAATTTTTAAGTTTTTTATTCTTGCTCGAAAAAATCATCAATACTGTCAACGGAAATATATTCCGCATTCTGCCCGAGATTTTTCATCAAACCAAGATGTTTATTGAAATACGATTTCAATTCTTCATTGCTATCACACATCAAGCAATTTCTTCCTTCGGTTATACAAACTCTTCCTGTTGTACCACTACCGGCAAAAAAATCAAGAACAGTAGAACCAGGATAAGAAAGTGCTTTTACAAAACGGTCTATTATTTCTACGGGCTTTTGTGTCGGGTGTCCCACTCGTTCTTTACTATTTCCGTTCAATCTTCCTATTTGCCATACATTCGTCGGGTTTTTCCCCTTCATTGTATTTTCGGGATTTAACCTTTTGTCTTTAAGGGCATTTTTCAAATCTTCATCAGAGTATGGAACTCTAACCGCATCCAAGTCAAAATAGTAATCATTAGATTTAGCCAACCAAATTGCTTCCTCGTGTCTATTTGCGAAGTATCTGTGTGCAGACATACCATTTTTATAGTACCAAATAATTGTGTTAATAAGTTTGAATTTGGTCTTATGCCTTACATATTGGATAATATCAATCAAATCACCCGATTTGGCATCTCTGAACTGAATACCGCCAAAAATGACCATATTGCCATTAGGAGATAATACTCTATATGCTTCTTCCAACCACAATGATGCCCATTCAATATAATCATCATAAATATCCCAACCTGCAAGTTCCAAGTTATAAGGTGGGTCAATACAAATCAATTGAACAGACTCATCAGGTAATGATTTCAAAAATTCGGTGCAATCCATTATATTCAATGAAATTTTGACCTTATCGGGCATATCGAAATCTTCTGCTGTCTTATGCTTTAATGTTTTATCTTTTCTTGATTTATTAAGTGCCATAAGTGCGTGATTACTATGGGATTTATTATGAATTGCCATATTTATTTTTCCTCCCTTGAAGAAGAAAGCCAAACTTCCTCTATCATTTCATAATTCAAATTGTTTTCCTCGCAAAATCCTTTGATTGCTTTCATAGCCTTCATATTAGGCTTTGCTTTATTAAGTTCCCAACGATTAACGGTTGACAAAGCAACATTAAGTTTTTGTGCAAAATCTTCTTGTGTATAAAAGGCTTTTTGCCTTGTAATTCTGATAGCCTCGCCCAAATACATTAAGCAACCTCCTT
>CAZFZW010000204.1:0-2201 GCA_964523465.1 uncultured Clostridium sp.
AGGAAATGCCTGCTTTCTACTGCATAGAGCCGTTTAACAGATTTGTTTACTATTCGGGTGATAACCCATGGCAGGGCGACGGCAAGCTTACATATGAAAACGAACTCATATTCTGGCCCGATGCCGGTTATCCGAACTTCTACTCAACCGAAAATTGGGCGGCATTTATCGGCGAATTTGACGACAGTTTCGGAATCGGCCTCTATGTTCCGCACGAGGTCGGATTCCTTGCAGGGGTCTATAACAGAGAAACCACCAAAGCCAAAGACCCTTCAAAGGACTGTGCGACTTCATATATAGCCGCTGTCGAAACTATGGAATTTGCAAGCTTTAAGCCTGTTGAATATAAATACTGCATCACAACGGGAACTACCGCTGAAATTCGTGCAAGCTTTGAGAAAGTTAAAGGAGATTTTTGAAATGGGTAAAAAAATTATCGCCGTTTTACTCGCACTCACCTGCGTATTTACGGTACTCCCCATCGCATTTGCCGAGCAGGATGTCACACCTGAGCTGTACACAATCTACGGTGACGGTATGCTCTTCAAGCAAAACGAAACCGCTGTTATTTCGGGAACAGCTGCAGACAAAAGTGTTATAACCCTTGAACTTTTTAATGCATACAACGCCTGCATCGCAAGCAGTAAGACAACCGCTTGCGACGGCACTTTTGCAGTATCTTTCACCGCTCCGAGCGGAAGTTACGACAAATACAGCATAGTACTAAAAGCCGACGGCAAAGAATTTGCAGCACTTGAAAATGTCGTTTTCGGCGAGCAGTGGCTTGCAAGCGGGCAGAGCAATATGCAGTATCCCCTCGCACAGGATAAAAGCGGTACCGTAATGTTCGCAAACGGCGAGAAGCTTGACGAGTGGCTTCGTGTTCTTCTTGTCCCCTCCATACCAGAATACAAAGGCTCGACTGAACTTGTCCCTGTTGATCCTCAGGTAAACATTCCCGGCGCAAAATGGGTCACAGGCGAAAACAGTGACATATATGCAATGAGTGCAGTCGCATACTATTTCGCAGCAGAAATGAGAAAAGAGCTTGATATGCCTGTGGGAGTTATAAATGTACCCCTTGGCGGAACAAGTATCATCACCTGGCTTTCAAGAGAGGCTATTGACAGCGATCCGCAGGTCAAAAACGATGTCGTTTCGAGCGGCAAATACATTGAAAAGTCCGACTGGAAAGAAAACAAGGTCAATATATACTCCGAAATGACCACAAACTACAACCTGAAAATCGAGGCTATAAAGAACTTCAAGCTCTCAGGTATGATCTGGTATCAGGGTGAATCCGAGATCCAGCGTGGACACGATGACGACAGATATTTCAGATCGTTTGACCTCATGCAACGCTCCTACACCGAACTTTTCGGATACGAGGACGGTCTGCTTCCGATAGTTTACACACAGCTTGCTTCATATTATTATTCAGAGGACGGCTATGAGCTTGCTCAGATGAATATAAGATTCATGGAGATGCAAAAACTAAGGCCCGAATCGAGAGCAGTTATCACAATAAGCGATGTGCCGCTGACTTTTCTCCCCTCTGTCGGTGCAATCCATCCCGAATGCAAGCAGGAAGTCGGTGAAAGAATGGCATTTGCGGCAAAGGGACTTGTTTATAACAAATATTCGGATTACACTGCAGCGAGCCTTAAAAGTGCTCAAAGTCTGAACGGCAGTATTTATGCAACGCTTGAAAATGTCGGCGATGGAATCGTGATGAGCGGAGACAGGCTCAACTGTTTCGCTATTTGCGGTGCAGACGGCGTTTATGTTCAGGCAAATGCCGAAATAGTCGGCAAAGACACAGTGAGAATCTGGAGTGACAGCGTGCCCGAACCCTGTTCGGCAACCTACGCCTACAGCGTAAGTAATCAGCGTGCAAACCTTTATTCCACTCACAACGGTGAGACGCTTATGCCTGTGAGCGCCTTTATAACAAATGAAACATACGCTACCCACTTCTGGAAAGAAAAGACATGGGCCGACTGCGACAGCGATACTGTATGGCGCTGTGAAAACAGCAACGATTACACCACATACCACAACACCTGGAGCGCAAAGAAAGCAGAGATAAGCTTTGACAGTGAAAATGCTTTTGCCGGTGTCGGTGGTATGAACATAAAAGCCGAGGCGAAAAAGTTCTCCGTCAGCCCCGTAACCACTTACAAAAAGAACTCTTTCACAAA
>CAZFZW010000205.1:0-2184 GCA_964523465.1 uncultured Clostridium sp.
GGACGGTTTCGGTGGCATTCAATGTATATCTGACAGGGCGGCTCGGAGCTGCCGGAATAGGTCTTTTTTCGCTTGTGACGGATGTTTATTCCATGGCACTCACCTTTGCCTTCGCCGGACTTCCGCTCGCCTCCACCCGTCTGACAGTCGAGGACTGCGGCAGAAAGTCAGGTCAGGGAACATATATTATGCATCGCTGTGTACTCTACGGACTAACAGTGGGTATTTTTATGATGCTTGCAGTATGGTCGGGAGCAGACCTCATCGCACAGCTGTGGCTTGACGATATACGCACCACATCGGCGCTGAGAATACTTGCGGTGAGTCTGCCTGCGGCATCGGTCGAATGTGCATTCAGCGGATATTTCACAGCACGGCGAACGGTGCTGAAATTTGCCTCGGTACAGATTATCGAACAGACGGCAAAAATCACCGTATCGGTTATAATGCTTCACTTTTGGGCAGACAGAGGTGCGGAATATGCCTGTGATGCGGTAGCGGTAGGCATGACAGTGTCTCAAATAGTCTCGCTTTTGTGTGCGGTCGTACTTTACAAATCCGCAAAGCACGAAAAGCCGAAAGAAAAGCTGCCGGGCGGCGTGCGTGCTCTTTTACACATTGCCCTGCCAGATGCGGCAGGCTCCTGCGCCCGTTCGGTACTGCTGACGGTCGAGCATCTGCTCATACCCGTAGGTTTCCGCCGTTCGGGACAAAGTGCCCAGAATGCAATGACACTTTACGGCGTTATCCACGGCATGGCGTTGCCCGTAATCCTCTACCCTGCCGCAATCATGACGGCACTTTCAAGTATGCTCGTACCCGAATTTGCCGAATGTCTCGCCGAAGGAAAACGAGAGCGAATAAACAGCATGGCAGCACGGGCAATAAAAATAACCGTGCTCTTCTCTGTGGGCACGGCAGGAATAATGTTTATTTTTTCACAGGGGCTATCGCTCGGCATTTACGGTGACGGGCAATGTGCTGAATACCTGCGAGTGCTCGCCCCTCTGCTTCCGATAATGTACACCGACACAACGGTTGACGGAATACTCAAGGGCCTTGACCAGCAAGTATATTCGATGAGATACAACATCCTAGACTCGGCAATGTGCGTTGTGCTCGTGTGCATACTGATACCGAAATACTCGGTGAAAGGTTATGTTGCAATACTCTTTATCAGCGAAATAGTTAATTTCACCTTGAGCATACACAGACTTTCAAAAGTTTGCAGACTTGAAATAGATTTAAAAAACACACTGCTAAAACCCGCAATCTGTATAATCGCATCATTTTTGACGGGAATTTTGCTGACCGACATTCAAAACGGTTCGAGATTGCTTCTGGCACTTGCGATAACGATAAACGCCGCAGTCTACATTCTTCTGCTGACAATGACGGGCAGCATTTCCTTTGAGGATGTGAAATGGTTTAAAGGGATTTTTTCAAAAGGCTCAGGGCATAACGAAATGCGGAGCAAACCTTGTGGGGAAAGTCACGATAAGCGTGCCGTCAGCAACTGAAATCGAGCTTTCAAGTCCAACAAATTCATTACTCGTACCGATGACGCTCGTGCTTTCAAGCGTATAATCAGAAAGCGGATATTTGAGATTTTCAAGGGTTACGCCCGACGATGAATCAGAATGAGAAAACACAGAGACATACCCCACAGCATCGGCCGCAAAACACACCTGACCGTTCGTCAATGCAAGAAACGAAGTCTCGCCTGCGTTCATCTCAGCGGCGACACCCTGCTTTGAGAGTAAAGCCAAAAGTGCGAGATTTGAAAGTGTGTGGTCGTATCTACCGCCCGACGCACCGTAAAGTCTCAAGTGCCTATATCCCCTCTCAAGACCTATACCGGCGGCAAAAGACATGTCGGTTTCATCTTTTTCGCACGGCAGGACTATTACATTATCTCCGCTCGGCACTCTTCCGAGCGAATCAAAATCTCCGACGATAATATCGGGAGTTATGCCGAGGTTTTCAAGATGTTTCAGTCCGCCGTCTGCGGCAATGACAAAATCGTCCTCCTTTAGCATATCCATGCCGAAAAAATCGCCTGCACCGACTATATGACAAACACCGTTCAAAATATCACCGTCCGAAAGAAATTATCTGTATGTGATTATATAACATCAGCGGAAATTTTTCAATTAAAAAATCCGCCCGAAGTCGGGCGGAAAA
>CAZFZW010000206.1:0-2142 GCA_964523465.1 uncultured Clostridium sp.
GCATAAATATGCTCGAGACTGCCGACAGCGGCAAGATAATCGTTGACGGCGGCGTGGTTTATGACGGCGATTCGGAAAAAAAGCTCACGCCCGAGCAAAAGCGTGACAATCAGCTCAAAATAGGTCTGGTGTTCCAGTCGTTCAACCTGTTTCCGCAGTATACAGCACTGGAAAATGTCACCCTTGCACTCAAAGTCCATGCAAAGAGTCGCCCGGATTTCAAGCAGAATCGCAAGGCCATTTTGAGTGAGATAGACGAGCAGGGCAAGGCGCTGCTCGAAAAAGTCGGTCTCGGTGATAGGATGAATAACTATCCCTGCGAGCTTTCGGGCGGCCAACAGCAGCGAGTGTCGATTGCCCGTGCAATGGCACTCAAGCCGAAGATACTCTTCTTTGATGAGCCGACGAGCGCCCTCGACCCCGAGCTTACGGGCGAGATACTCAAGGTTATCAAAGACCTTGCCGCAGAGAAAATGACTATGGTTATAGTTACTCACGAAATGGGCTTTGCCCGTGAAGCGGCTGACAGGATAATCTTTATGGACAACGGTGTTATCGAGGAGGAGGGAACTCCCGAAGAAGTTTTCGACAATCCCAAGTCCGAGCGTACTCGTGCGTTCATAGCAGGATATCTGGATTGATTTTTTTGACCCGTACCTTTCGGTGCGGGTCTTTTCATATTCCTCGACCTGTCCGCATAGAATCGGTACAGGGAGGCGGTTATATGGACGACAACGAAGTCAGGCGTGAACGCCCGACCCGTGATGAATACAGGTCACAGTTTGGAATCGATGACACGGTACGCAGAACAAACGGCAGGAGCAAAAAAAGCAATGATACGGCCACAAGACTTGCCGTGGTGCAAATTGTTATCTGCCTTGCGGCGATCGGCTTACTCTTTGCGGTCAAAAAACTTTCACCAACATCGTTTGAGGGCATAAGGAACGGTTATCTCGCTATAATGAACGAGAATATGGACAGCGGCGAGGTGTGGGCAAAAGTCAAACAGGCGGCGAACTTTTTCTTTGAGCCGGCGGGGGTGCTTGCCGAGGATGAAGATACTACTCGAACGGATGATACACTCGGCAAAGGCTCATCCGAGATTAACTTAGAGTCTTACAGTATGAGTTTTTCGCCGTATTACACCACTGTCAAGGCGTGTATGCCCGTCAACGGCAGAATAAGCTCACCGTTCGGCAGGCGTGAAGACCCGTTCACGGGTGAGCTATCTTTACATTCGGGACTTGATATAGCGGCGGCGCAGGGAACACCCATAGCCGCCGCTTTTTACGGCACTGTGACAAAAGTCGGGGAGGACAGTGTTGCCGGAAAATATATAAGACTCACTCACGCAGGCGGACTTGAAACTTTTTACTGCCATTGTTCTGAGATTGTCGCACCTTTGAACGCCGTCATTCGTCAGGGGGAGACCGTAGCACTTGTGGGCGAGACGGGGATGGCAACAGGGCCTCATGTGCATTTTGAAGTGCGTATAAACGGACTCAAATATGACCCGTCAAGGCTCAATTTCGGTGAAGTGAATGAGCTTTAAAATAAAAGGCGTGCGAATAGAAATAGGCTTTCCTTTCGCCGCCGCAGTTACACTGATGCTGTTGCTCGACCGCAATAAAACCGTTTTGTCTGCACTTTTGTGTTGCGTGCTGCACGAGAGCGGACACCTCATCTGCCTTCTTTCTCTCTCTTCGCCGCCTAAAGCTGTTGCGCTCGGCGTATTCGGAATGAGGATAGAGAGAGGAACCGATAAGCTGGACTACAGACGGGAGGCTCTGTGCGCCGCCGCAGGCCCTGCGGCAAATTTTGTTTGTGCGGCATTTGCATTTCTTCTTTCTGTTCACGAAAGCGGTGTACGAAGCTTTGCGGCACTCAATATGGGTGTGGGGATTTTCAATCTTCTGCCCGTCGAGCCGATGGATGGCTCGGGCGTTGTCAAAAGCCTACTTCTCCTGCACTGTGATGAGGAAAAAACGGAGAGGACAATGAACATTATGACTGCCGTGTTGCTTTTGCCGCTTACGGTGTGCGGACTGGCACTGCTTTTTAAAAGCGGCGGCAATTTTACCCTCTTTGCCGTGAGCGTATATATTGCCTTTTACCTGATGTTAAAAAAACGCACTGCCCATT
>CAZFZW010000207.1:0-2122 GCA_964523465.1 uncultured Clostridium sp.
CTATCGCATTGTAGACAGGCTTGCCCGTCTCTCTGTCCCACATAATAGTGGTCTCACGCTGATTGGTGATACCTATTGCTGCAATATCCTCGGGGGATATCTCACGGTTTGCGAAAACCGATGTCATCGACTGAAACTGGCTGAAAAGGATTTCCATGGGATCGTGCTCTACCCAGCCTGCGGCAGGATAAATCTGATCGAATTCCTTTTGTGCCTTTGCCACAATATTGCCCTTTTTGTCAAAAACAATCGCACGGGAACTTGTCGTGCCCTGGTCGAGCGCAAGAACATATTTTGCCAAGTCTATCTTTCCTTTCAAATTGAAATACGTCTGTTAAAATAATAGCCCCAAACGCACAAAAAGTCAATGTCCTGAGCGAAAAGATACAGCATAATAGACAAAATTATTGATTTATCTTCTTATTCTTCAAAAAAGTAAAAAACAAAATTGTACTTTAGTATATAATTAAACTGCAAATTTTGATTTTTTCAAAGGAGTGTTACTTATCATGGGAGACAAGCTTTCAGTTGTCACCGGTGCAACAGGCCATGTCGGCTATGCCCTCGTTAAGGAGCTCGAGGCTCGTGGCGAAAAATTCAGGATCCTCATCAGAAAAGACAGCAAGGTTTTTGACGGAATCGATTGCGAAAGAGTATTCGGCGATGTCACAGACCCCGCTTCGCTTGAAAAGGCATTTGAGGGTGCTGATGTTGTCTATCATCTCGCCGGCGTTATCGAGATAAACAAGGGCAACGAGGATATGACCTGGAAAGTCAATGTTGACGGCACAAAGAATGTTGTCGAAGCCTGCAAAAAGTGCGGTGTAAAGCGTCTTGTCTACGCTTCATCTGTCGATGCTTACCGTCCTCTGCCCAACGGCGAGGTTATGAGAGAAGTTTCTCACTTTGAGCCTGACATTCTCGACGGTACATATGCAAAGACCAAGGCTACCGCAACAAACTATGTTTTCGAGAACAACAGCGAGTCTCTCGAGACTGTTGTTGTCTATCCCGGTGCTTGCTGCGGCCCATATGATTTCAAGGTTTCGTCTGTCGGCGAAATGGTAAGAATGTTCGTCAAGGGCAAGTTCCCCGTATCACTCTCTTTCGGTGCATATAACTTTGTCGATGTCCGTGATGTTGCAAAGGGCATGGTCGGTGCCGCTGAAAAGGGCACTCCCGGCGAGGGCTACATCCTCACCGACGAGGTCATCACTGTTGACCAGCTTATACACATTCTCGCTGAGATATGCGGTTTCAAGGCTCCGAGCCTCAAGATTCCGCTGGGTCTCGCAAATGCATTCGCTCCCATTATGGAAGTGTATTACAACGCTACCAAAACCACTCCGCTCTTCACCCGCTACTCCATCCGCAAGCTTATCTCCAACTGCAACTTCAGCTGCGATAAGGCTAAGGAAGAACTCGGCTACGCTCCCATGGGTGCAAAGCAGTCCTTCAGCGATATGGTTGATTGGATAAAGGAGTACGAGGGCACCGGCAAGAAGAAATAAGCCGATAAAGCACTCAACAAAATAAAAGTATGAATCCGACCTGTGTTGTGAATATAGGTCGGATTTTTGTGTTATGTGGGCAGTAGGTTGCCGCATTCCCCATCAGAATGCGGCAAAAAGTTCGATAAATCACACTTTATCGAACAGCTTTAAAGATACATTTGGCTCGTCCTTTGGGAGAGCTGTCACCGCAGGTGGCTGAGAGGGCTTTAGGGTTGTTTTTGATAGGCACTGTTATGCTTTGCCCTCTCAGTCGGCAAAAATATGCCGAGAATGAGCAATCGGCTGTCAACCCCTCAGTCAAAATCTGCGATTTTGCCAGCCCCCTTTACACAGGTGAGCCTGTTTTCGGTTTAGTTTTTTGAGGTAAACAAAGACGGACAGGGGCAAGCCCTGTCCCTACGAGAGTGAATGAAAACCTCACCGTAGGGACAACCCTTGCGGCTGTCCGTTGTCGGCGTAGGCGACACGAACAAGTAGGCGAATTAGCTGAAATCTATCACGAAGAATGAAATGGCAGCAAAAATCCCCGACTGCGTACGGTCGGGGATTGATGTTATATTCAGTTTTCGCTGTTCTGCTTTGCGACAGGCTCTATTTTGCCGTATCTT
>CAZFZW010000208.1:0-2120 GCA_964523465.1 uncultured Clostridium sp.
GGACTACAAAGCACTCGGAGGTAAAGCAGATGTCATATGAAGGCAAAAACATAAAACTGACTTTATTCGGAGAATCTCACGCAAGTGCCGTGGGCGTTGTGATTGAGGGACTGCCTGCGGGTGAAGAAATAGACGAAGAAAAGATAACGCACTTTATGCACCGCCGAATGGGCGGAAAGGTATGGAGCACTCCACGCAAAGAGGATGACAGACCCGAATTTCTCTGCGGTCTGCTCGACGGCAAAACCACAGGTGCGCCGTTGTGTGCGATAATCAGAAACAAAAATATACGCCCTGCCGACTATGAGAACATGAAGAATATCCCACGCCCGTCTCATGCGGACTACCCGGCATTCGTGAAATACGGCGGTGCCAATGACAAAAGCGGCGGTGGACAGTTTTCGGGCAGACTCACCGCTCCACTGTGCGTTGCAGGTGCGATATGCGAGCAGATATTGGAGCGCAGAGGCATAGCAGTCGGCGCACATCTGCTAAGGGCGGCAGGAATAAGCGACACGCCTTTTGACCCGTGCAACCCCGACTGTGGAATTTTCGACGAGGTAAAATCAAAAGAATTTCCTGTTATCGACGACGAAAAAGGCGACGAGATTAAAAAGAGAATCTCCGAGGTAAGAGAGAACCTTGACTCCGTGGGCGGCATTGTCGAATGTGCCGTGACGGGACTTTCGGCAGGATTGGGTGAGCCGATATTCGGCTCTGTCGAGGGACGACTTTCGTCAATGCTGTTCGGAATAGGTGGAATAAGAGGAATAGAGTTCGGCTCGGGCTTTGCTGCCGCAGATATGCTCGGCAGTATGCACAACGACCCTTACTGCATCGAAAACAGCGAGATAAAGACCCTCTCCAACAACCACGGCGGTATTCTCGGCGGATTAACAAGCGGTATGCCGATAATATTCAGAGCCGCCTTTAAGCCCACACCGTCCATCGCAAAGGAGCAAAAGAGCGTTGACCTTGACACTATGAAAGAGACAACGCTCGAAATAAAAGGCAGACACGACCCATGCATTGCGGTGCGTGCAGTTCCCTGCGTTGAAGCAGCAGTGGCTGTTACCGTGCTCGACATTTTGCTCGACTGATTTTATACTGTCTATCACACAAAAAACGGAGATGTGAAAATATGGAACTGTCAGACTACAGAAAAGAACTTGATAATATTGATGCACAGCTGCTCGAGCTTTTCAAGCAGAGGATGAACACCGTCAAAGGCGTTGCACAATACAAAAAAGAACACAATCTTCCCATTCTTCAGCAGAACAGGGAGCGTGACATTCTCGCAAAGGTCGCCGCAGATGCCGGCGAGGAACTTGAGGACTATGCCAGAACTTTCTTTGCCACAATAATGGACACAAGCCGTTCGTATCAGACAAGACTCAACGGTTTGGATGGCAAGCTGTCAAAGACAATAACCGATGCACTCAGCAACACTCCGCCCATGTTTCCCCGTCACGGCACAGTCGCCTGTCAGGGCGTTGAGGGTGCATATTCTCAGCTTGCGTGTGACAAACTGTTTACTGCGGCATCAATTTCATATTTCAAAAACTTCGAGGGCGTATTTTCCGCTGTTGAGCAGGGTCTGTGCGAATACGGCATACTGCCTATAGAGAACAGCACCTACGGCACAGTCAACGAAGTTTACGACCTGATGAAGAACTACAGATTCCACATTATAAAGAGCATAAAACTCAAGGTAGACCACGCCCTGCTTGTCATGCCAGGAACGGAGCTTAAAGATGTAAAGGAAATCTTCTCCCACGAGCAGGCTATCGGTCAGTGCTCGGAGTTTTTAAAGAAGAACCCGCAGATAAAAGTGACCGTGTGCGAAAACACTGCCGCCGCCGCAAAAATGTTGCGTGACAGCGGCAGAAAAGATGCCGCCTCCATCTCATCGGCAGGCTGTGCGACCCTTTACGGACTTAAAAAGCTCGATGTTCGTGTGCAGAACACCGACGGCAACTTCACAAGATTCATCTGCATCTCCAAAAAGGCAATGATTTTCCCCGGCTCGGACAGAATAAGCCTTATGCTCTCTCTGCCGCACAGACCCGGTTCTCTCTATTCTCTTATTTCAAGGTTCTCCGTGCTCGGACTTAATTTGA
>CAZFZW010000209.1:0-2100 GCA_964523465.1 uncultured Clostridium sp.
CCCATATTTCTCTGCTTTGCAAACTCTACCCATTTTTCAAAATGCTTGGGAGCAATCTTGTCTCGGTCGGCAAATTCGCCGTTTTCAAATATCGCATAGCTTGCGTGCAGATTGAGTTTCTTTTTGCCGGGTATCAGGCTTGCGGCCTTGTCGAAGTCTGCCATCAGCTCATCGGGGGTGCGTGCCTTGCCCGGATAGTTTCCGGTAGTCTGTATGCCGCCGGAGAGAGCCTGCTTTGAGTCAAAACCTGTCACATCGTCACCCTGCCAGCAGTGGATGGAGACAGTAGTCTCGGCGAGCGTTTTTATCGCTTTTTCGGTATCTACTCCGAGTGCGGCGTAGATTTCCTTCGCACTTTCGTACCGTGTCATTCGTTTACCTCCTTGAAAAGCAGTTTTTTCGCATTTTAGTTTACCACACTTTTTTTGACTGTTCAATGCTATTGAGCCACTAAAATTTTTTCTTTACTTATTTTACACATATCGGTATAATATTGTTGGAATAAAGCCGTGCAGAGGCACGCAAATTTTTTTAAACAGGTGATAAAAATGAATGGCTTTGCAATAGCCGCAATCGTCATCGGAGTACTCGCAGTTGTGCTCGCTTTCGCAGGTTATATGGTCTTTTATGAAGTTATCGATCGCCGTGCGAAGATACCCGGGATGCTCACTGAAAAGGGCAGGAGGGAGCAGCTTGTAACAAATCCCGAAAAATTTCTTCCCGACCCGAGAGAAGAATGGCTCAACGAGCAGACGTTCGAGGACTATTCTATTGTCAACGCCGATGGCTATAAGCTGTGCGGTTATCTGCTCAAAAGCGAAAGGCCGTCCGATGTTTATGTCTTTTGCAGTCACGGCTACCGTTGTTGGGGAAAGCGTGAGTTCAGGCTCATAGCAAAGTTTTACCACGACCTTGGATATAATGTTTTCCTTGTTGACCATCAGGCGCACGGTGATAGCGAGGGCAAATATGTCGGCTTCGGCGCACTCGAGTCGAGAGATGCCATGCAGTGGCTCGATTTTCTTACCGATACTTTCGGCAAGGATATTAAAATAATTCTTCACGGAATTTCAATGGGATGTGCTACGGTAACGCTTATGAGTGGAAAAAAAGAGCTGCCGAAAAATGTAAAATTTACCGTTGCCGACTGTGGATATACAAGTCCGTGGAACGAGTTTGCTTATCATATGAAAAGCTCCCACGCTCCGACATTTCCGCTACTCGATGTGGCAAATCTCTTCAACCGTATGATAGCAAAGTATGACTTTAAAAAGACCGATTCACTCGAGAGCGTGCGCCATGCACAGTTGCCGATGCTTTTCGTTCACGGCTCAAAGGATGCTTTCGTGCCGACATATATGGTAAACGAGCTTTATGAAGCCTGCACAAGTGAAAAGGAGCTTTTGATAGTTGACGGTGCCGCTCACGCCGAGAGCTATATGATAGACTCGCAAACATACGAAGAAAAAGTCAAAGGCTTTATAGATATGTATCTTAAAGTCAGCGAAAAAGTGTAATTTTAATCAGCCCGAGATACAGCAAAGCGCAGTTGCCGTATCTCGGGCTTTAAACATGAAACAGTCAGTCAATTGAATTTATTTTTATCTTTTATGAAAATTAACCCTCGAAATTATCTTTTTTTGCTCTCGTTTTCACCGTTTCTGCAAAAAATAAGACAAATGAATCCTACGATAGTATAATTAGGGTGTAGTAATCGATATGCGAAAATTGACGAAAGGAGATGTTTTATGAAACGACTGTCTGTGTTACTTGCTTTTGTTTTTCTGATGTCTATGACTGCCTGTCAGTCAACGCCCGAGACTGTCAATGACAACGGCGTGCTCTATGCCAAAAGCTCAAATGACCTGTTGGTTGAGTCGCTTGCAAATGAAACAAATGCTTCGGGTGAGGCGGTTGCAGGCAAAGTGCCATCCCTTTCAAGTGTCAAACATCTGAAACGGGATGTTCGCTCGGGGACTGTCACCGTCCATATAGATGCCGATATAAAAGTGCCCGAGATTTTCGGCAGAGTATACAGCTACACCGCAACCTATCCGTTTTATGATATGACTGAACTTGAGGAGATTTTTATTTCCGGCA
>CAZFZW010000210.1:0-2070 GCA_964523465.1 uncultured Clostridium sp.
TATCAACTAATTCTTTTAGTTTCTTGAGTGTTTCGATTTGCTCGTCAAAGGACATCGTCGGCTGATTGGACTTTATTTCCCCATTAGGAGTAACCTCTTGCGCCATGTTCATACCGAAAAGCGTTCCTCCCATATCTCCGAACCCGTTGTTTTGAACGCCTGTTGCGATTTTCTGCTGAGCGGAAATATTAGATGATTTTTGAGAGATATCCTCATAGGCCATAAGATCCATTTTGTTGAGGTTGTATTTATTAATAAGCTCTCTTGATTCGGGAGAAAATTCGATGTTCTCAATCGATACCTGTACAATTTCAAAACCGAAGCGTTCTTCCCAAGTGCCTGCGTTGAACTTATCTTGAGAAATTTGCTGTGAAATTTCATTGGCATGTGCAGGTAACTGTGAAATGCGGTAACTGCTTGAAAGAGAGTTTAGTGATACGATAAAGGATTGTATAAAATCTGCTGCTACCTGTGCCCGAGCATTTTTATCATCAAATGAATAGTAGTTTACATTGGCAGGTACGAAATTCCTTATGAATTTTTCTGCATCTACTACTTTTAATGTAAATGAGCCGTAAGCGTATATCTCCAAATCACAGCAGTAAAAAATATCGTTGTATACTTGTGGGCCTTTTGTACCGAACTTGATGTCACGAATTTCACGCAAATTAACAAAAGCAATCTCTTTTTGAGTTGACGATATTCCGCCATATCCGATGCGGTTAGTCGCTTGCTTGAAAATAGATTTTTTGACGCCATCGCCATTAAATATGCTTTCTTCTCCGTCTTGATATTCATACCCACCCGGTGTAGTTATGATATTTTCAATACCCGATTGACTGAAGATAAAGGCGGCTGTATTCTCGGGGACAAAGATTTTTGACCCGTTTGAAATAACTTCGTTTGAACCGTTGGTATTGCTGCCACGACTGTTGTTAGTTGATTTTAGATAACCCGGTGCTACAACGGTATGCTCGTCAAAGCTTCCTACAGTTATTATATCTTTCCATTGATCTGCAAAAGTGCCACCAACTGCACTTGTAAATGCTTTCAGTATTCCCATAGTCTATCGCTCCTTTTATAATGTCTGTTCTGTGTCGCAGTATCTACAACATACGGTTTGTCCTTGCTGCCCCGAAATTGGTGCCATACAGCCTATACATTTTGCAGTAATGTTTTGTGGTTGTTTTGATTTCAAATTAATTCCTACCGCCCCAAAAACATTTTTTAATCCACCCATTAACGAGGTGTCCGAGATATTGTCTGCGGATTTTCCCGTCAGCAGAAGACTGATTTGTTCAACCCATTTATCTACTTCCTGCTTTTTCTTGAATTGCTCAAATAAGTCGCAGGGAAATTCGAATTTTTCCGTTCCGTTTTTGAAAAGAACTTGTAAAACCCAGCTTGAGTTATTTTTGAAAGCGAAAACTTGAGCTTGTCCGTTGACTACCTTAATTTGATTTGTGGGGAATTTGAGTACATTGTGTGTAGTTTTAAATAAACCGTTATTTGTTTCAACACAAATCAGATTTTGATTAGTTAAAACGATTTCGGAGTCTTTTCGGTTATGATACACCTTATCATATTGAATTATTATCCCTTCATTTGGTGCTAAGCTATAATTGGCCATTGTGAGTCTCCTCCATAAAAATAAAAAGTGCGCCTACCGAAGCAGACGCACAAAAAACGCAAACTCCGATAGTCGCCAAACTAACTGAGATAGCAAGAGCCTTGCCTATACACAGCGAAATTTGCGTTTTTATCAAATTCATCGTGTATAAGCATAAAAGGGTAGACTACTCCCACCAGGCTCGTTTTTTGTTCTATTCAGTTAGTTTGGCAAAATGATTATATCACCTTTTTCTTCAAAAATAAAGGTACTACGAAAGAAATTTGTAATTTATATTGTTTTTGTGTTTTCGTGCGGCAATGGATGCCATAAACTGTATGAAGTTTGAAGTATAGCAAACTATTTAATTTTGTCAATTCACCCCACAAAGACAAAACGCAGTGGGTTTCCACTGCGCCTTGCCTAAATCTATCTCCTATATATCGGACGAGCCGAGCTCA
>CAZFZW010000211.1:0-2057 GCA_964523465.1 uncultured Clostridium sp.
CAACGCCACCGAACAGAAAAATACCGCTCGGATTTTGCCGAGCGGTATAAGGTGTGTAGTTTGTGCGTTTTGTGGTTAGTCAAGCTCGAACTGGCCTGTGTAGAGCTGATAATATTTGCCTTTCTGTTCGATGAGGTCATCATGGCTGCCTCTCTCGATTATCTCGCCGTGCTCGAGTACCATTATCGCATCGGAGTTGCGGACGGTGGAGAGTCTGTGGGCGATGACAAATACGGTTCTGCCTGCCATAAGTCTGTCCATGCCAAGCTCAATGAGGTGCTCCGTTCTGGTGTCGATGGAGCTTGTTGCCTCGTCGAGAATGAGGACGGGCGGATCGGCGACTGCCGCTCTTGCTATGGCGAGCAGCTGTCTTTGACCCTGACTGAGGTTTGCACCGTCGCCTGTTATCACGGTGTCATAGCCCTGCGGCAGACGGGTGATGAACGAATGGGCGTTTGCAAGCTTTGCGGCGGCCTCGATCTCCTCCTGCGTGGCATCGAGCTTGCCGTAGGCAATGTTTTCTCTGACAGTGCCTGTGAACAGGTGGGTGTCCTGTAAAACCATTGCGAGCGAACGGCGCAGGTCGTCTTTCTTTATCTTCTTGACATTGATGCCGTCGTAGGTTATCTTGCCCTCCTGGACATCGTAGAAGCGGTTGATGAGGTTGGTTATTGTGGTCTTTCCTGCACCGGTCGAGCCGACAAAGGCTATTTTCTCACCGGGACGGGCGTAGAGCGAAACATTCTTGAGGACTGTCTTTCTGCCGTCGTAGCTGAAAGTGACATCGTGGAATCTGACATCGCCTTTCAGTTCAACATAGGTAACGGTTCCGTCATGATGGGCGTGCTTCCATGCCCAGAGACCTGTCTTTTCTTTGCACTCGACAAGGTTTCCGTCGCTGTCCTTTTTGGCGTTGACGAGCATGACATAACCCTCGTCCTCCTCATGGGGAGTGTCGATTATCTCAAATATTCTCTCAGCACCTGCGAGAGCCGCAAGAATATTGTTGAACTGCTGTGAAAGCTGGCTTATCGGGCGGAAGAACTGCTTTGTGTATTGCAGGAACGATGCGAGCAGGCCGATAGTCAGCGGAGCGGCCAGTGCTTTGATTCCCCATGCGCTTGAGCCTCTTACCATAATGAATGCGCCCGCTATTGCAGTTGCAGCGTAGTTGATATATGAGATGTTGCCCATGATAGGCATAATGATGCTGGCATAGGTGTTTGCGTTTGTGGCGGCATGGCGAAGGTCGCCGTTGATTGATGCAAAACCTTTTTTGACTGCCTTTTCGTGGCAGAAAACCTTGACGACTTTCTGACCCTCGATAAGTTCTTCGATATATCCGTTGACAGCACCGACAGCTTTCTGCTGTTTTCTGAAGAAGTTTGCACTCTTGCCGCCGATGAACTTGATGATAAAGAAGATGATGAACAGGGCGAGGACTATGAGTGCGGTGAGCTTGAGGCTGATAACGCACATCATAACAAAGGTGCTCACTATCGTTATTACCGAGGAGACTGCCTGTATAAAGCTCTGGCTTATGCACTCACGCAGGGTGTCGGTGTCGTTGGTGAAACGGCTCATCAGTTCGCCGTGCGTGTGAGTGTCAAAGAACTTTATCGAGAGGTCCTGCATATTGTCGAAAAGATCACGCCTTATGACATTCAGCGTACCCTGTGCCACAGTGACCATTATTCTCGAATAGGCGTAGGATGCCGCCGCACCGCAGATATATATCACTGCGAGGGTGAGCAGTCTCCGGATGAGCGGAACGAAGTCGTTGCCTGAGGGTGCAGTGCCTATGAGCGAGACGATTCCGTTGTCGATTATATCGCCGAGCAGATAAACGCCAACAACATCTGCGCCTGCCGTGATGCAGACCATGATGAGCACTGCGATAAGGCGGAATTTGTATTTGCCCATGTATTTTATGAGTCTGCCGAAGGTTTTGCCCGTGTTCTGCGGCTTTCTGCCGCCGGGGCCGCCGGGACCGGGACCCGGACCTCCTCTGTGTGCCTGAGGTTTCATTTATTCCACGCTCCCTTCCTGCTGAGAGG
>CAZFZW010000212.1:0-2040 GCA_964523465.1 uncultured Clostridium sp.
CTAAGGTCACTAAGGGTGGTCGTCACTTCCGCTTCGCCGCGATTGTGGTTGTGGGTGACGAGAACGGCGTTGTTGGTTATGGTCTTGGAAAAGCCAATGAGGTAACTGCCGCCATCGCTAAGGGCGTTGAGGATGCCAAGAAGAATCTTGTCAAGATTCCTATCATCAACACCACCATCCCTCACGAGCAGGAATCCAAGTTCGGTGGCTCAGTGGTATTTATGAAGCCGGCCGCTCCTGGTACCGGTGTAAAGGCCGGAGGTGCTATGCGCGCCGTGTTTGAGTTAGCCGGTGTTCAGAACGTCCTCGCGAAGTGAAAGGGTTCATCCAACCCTCACAACCTCGTGAAGGCCACTGTCGCCGCTCTTACTCAGATGAGGGACGCCTACACTGTCGCCGGTCTCCGTGGAATCCCAATGAGCAAAGTATTTAACGGTTAGGAGGACACACAGTTATGGCAAAACTTAAGATAACACAGGTAAGAAGCAAGAACGGAGCCACCAAAAGGCAGATCGCTAATCTGACCACCCTTGGAATCCGCAGAATGCACCAGACCGTGGAGGTCGAGAAGACTCCGGTGACAGAAGGCCAGCTCGCCAAGATCCGTCACCTTGTAGTAGTTGAAGAAATCTAATAAGGAGGACGAAGAGATGAAACTGGAAAATTTGAAACCTGCAAAGGGTGCTACTCATAACAGCAAGCGTCTTGGCCGTGGACAGGGTTCCGGAAAGGGTGGTACTTCCACCCGTGGTACCAAAGGTGCGCAGGCCCGCGCCGGCTACGAACATAAGATCGGTTTCGAGGGAGGCCAGATGCCTATCCAGAGACGTGTTCCTAAGTTCGGATTCAAGAACCCTACGCGTGTTGAGTACAAGGCCGTCAATGTCGCCGCCATTCAGGCTCTCTCAGAGATGATTGGCAAGACTGAGATTGGTCTTGAGGACATCAAGGCAGCCGGACTCGCCGACACCAAGGAGCTTGTAAAGGTTCTTGGCAATGGTGAGATCACCGCTGCGGTAACTGTAACGGCAGACGCTTTCTCAGCGTCCGCAATCTCCAAGATCGAAGCCGCCGGCGGTAAGGCAATCGTAATCGGCAAATAGCGATGAAGAAGTTTATTGAGACAATAAAGAACATCTTCAAGATCGAGGAACTCCGTACGAGACTCGGCTACACGTTCCTTCTCATCCTCGTTTACAGGTTGGGTTGCTTCATCGTGCTGCCGGGTATCGACACGACCTTGCTCGCTTCCCTTCAGGACAGCACACAGCAGGGACTCGTCGGTCTCTTGAATATGTTCTCCGGAGGTGCCTTCGGTAACGCTTCCATCTTCGCGTTGGGGGTGATGCCGTAAATCTCCGCTTCAATCGTGATTCAGCTTCTTGGTATGTTCGTCCCTTACTTCAGGAAACTCCAGATGGAGGGCGAAAGCGGCCGTAGGAAGATGAATCAGCTCACCAGGTATCTGACCATACTCATTCTGTGTATCCAGGGGCCTGCGTACATCGCCTCTATCCACAGCCAGATCCCTGGCGCCGCTTTCCTTGCTGAGACCCAGCTTGGTTGGAGCAGGTTTATGTACAACCTCGTCGCCACCATCATCCTGATGGCCGGCTCGATGTTCGTGATGTGGCTTGGCGAGAGAATCACTGACCGAGGCATCGGTAACGGTATCTCCCTGATCATTATGATCGGTATCGTGGCCCGTCTTCCTTTCGCCATCGTCAGTGAGGTCGGTACCAAGCTCAGCACCACGGCCGGTGGCGGTCCTATCGCCCTGATCGTCGAGCTCATCATCTGGTTCCTTGTCATCGTGGCCACCATCGCTCTTGTCCAGGGTGTCAGAAGAGTCCCTGTACAGTATGCGAAGAGGGTTGTCGGCAACAGGCAGTACGGTGGAGTACGTCAGTATATTCCTCTGAAGATCAACGCCGCGGGTGTGATGCCTATCATCTTCGCCCAGGCTCTGATGCTGTTCCCGCTTCTGTTCTCCCGCTTTGACGCGACCAGAGGACTCGCGGCCACGCTCGGCAACTACAC
>CAZFZW010000213.1:0-2033 GCA_964523465.1 uncultured Clostridium sp.
GAACTCACATCCATCCCGGCAACAATGTCGGCAAGGGTTCTGACGACACTCTGTACGCTCTCGTTGACGGCAACGTTAAGTTCGAGAGAATGGGCAAGAACCGCAAGAAGGTCAGCGTTTACGCTGTCGAGCAGTAATTGCTTTTAATTTAAAAATGACAGCTCCGAGTCTTTTCGGGGCTGTTTTTTTATGTGTTTTACGCATTGCTTTTGATTTGAAATCGGCTTTTCGCTATACCTTTTATATATAGTGAAATTCTTGCCGCAAAATGTGTCGAAAAACGCAGGGGAAATCTGTAAAGCAAATTGCTTTACAACCATACGGGAAAACACTGCTGTAAAGTGACTTGCTTGTCAGAATGACTTTTGCTGTTCCTTTTCGGACAGCACTGTGCTGAAAACGGGTGAAAAATCGAGCGTTATGACAACACAAAATGATGCTTTAGAAGCACTAAAATTGCATTTTTGGTTACAAATTCGCGCCGAATTGTAACCATTTGTAACTTTTTAGAGTTTTCACAAAAGTTCAACCATTTTTTCCCATTTAAGTGGGCCGATTCGAGCACGGGCGGCAGAAAATTCGCTTTTGCGGAAAACTTTTCAAACTCTCGCTTGTGCAATCTGCACAATTCAAAAGCTTGATGAAATTTGACAAATGCCGATTGTGACAATATAATAACAGGCGTTGCCTTGAAAGGCGACAAAAATAAGCTTAGAATACACGGTACCCCAAGCAGAGTCAAAGGAGTTTTACTAAATGCAACAGCGTATTAAGTCCCTCTTTGCGAAAATCCCCGTGAAGAATATGCCAAAACGCAAGCTGGCGGCAATCATTTCAGCTTTTGCGGTTATCTGCTCTGTAGCGACAATAACTGTTTTCGCCGCAGCGACGACCTACAAGGTCACTGTCAATGAAGAGGGCAAGGAAAGCGTTACCGTCTCCACCCGTGCCGATACAGTCGAAGAATTTGCGGCTGATAACGCAGATGTGCTGGCGATGGGCGAATATGATTATCTCGATGCCTCCGCTTTTGTAGCAGGCGAGGATTCAACCGTTACGGTTATCAGAGCACAGACGATAAAAGTAAACGACAGCGGCGAGGAGCTGTATCTCAACGGTGCAGGCCCTGCGGCTTATGTGCTCGAGAAAAACGGCAGAGCACTCGGTAAGTTTGATGAAACCAATCTTGCCGACGGAGAGTTCGTTTCTGCAGACAAGACACTTGAAGTAAAGCGTGCGTTTGGTGTTACAATAACCGCTGACGGCGAGCAGTATGAAGTTCTTATTGCATCCGGCACTGTTAAGGATGCGGTTGCAAGAGCCGGTATTGCGATGAGCGAGGACGATGAGACTGACCCTCAGCTCGACACTCAGGTGTCAAATGAGATGGAAATAAAGGTTCTGCGTGTCGAATATAAGGAGCGCACTGTAACCGAAACCGTTCCCTATGACACTGTTACGAGAAGAACTCCCGACCTCTATGTTGACCAGACAAAAGTTTCCGTTAAGGGTGTGGACGGCGAGAAAAGAGTCACCTACAAGGATAAGTATGTAAACGGCGAACTTGATTCCTCTGAGGCAGTCAGCGAGACTGTGACAAAAGAAATGGTCACACAGGTTGTCTTAAAGGGCAGGGTTGCCAGAGTCAAGAATATCAAGCTCAAGAGCAAAACGCCGATTTCCGAACTTAAAGTTCCCTCAAAGGTAAAGCTCGATTCAAACGGTCTCCCTGTGAACTACAAGAAAATTGTTGACGGCACTGCTACGGCTTATTACGGCGGCGGCGGTACTGCATCGGGCAGAAAGGCTATGCCCGGCCATATAGCGGTAGATCCCAAGCAGTTCCCTTACGGAACAGAGCTTTATATAGTCTCGCTTGACGGCAAGTTCTGCTACGGCTACTGCATAGCGGCTGACACAGGTGGATTCGTCAAGAGAAATTCCTGCACAGTTGACCTCTACTTCAACACATACGAGGAATGTTGCCAGTGGGGATACAGAGGAGTCAGAATTTACGTTCTCTGATTAAAACC
>CAZFZW010000214.1:0-2021 GCA_964523465.1 uncultured Clostridium sp.
TCTTGAAAAGGCGACGGTTGATATCCCGTTTGATATTCACTCCGACAGCGAGCGTACTCTTGACTGCGAACTGATTCTTCGCCGCGACATTATGTCGCTTGATGCAGGGCATATTATGGCCCGTGAACAGTTTGTACTGGGCAAATATAACTATTCCTCTGAGTCTCCCAAGGCAGATGGCAAGAAGGTGAATATCGAATATTCAAAGCAGGATAAGTGTTATCTGGTTTCAGGCGACGGCTTTGAATTGAAACTCGATAAGAGTTCGGGCGAGCTGTGTTCGTACAGGAAGAACGGTGTTGAGCATATAAAGAGAGGTATCCGTCCGCAGTTCTGGCGTGCGAATACCGACAATGAGCGTATGGCACAAGTACCTTTTGAGTGGACAAAAACACTCATAGGTCTGCACGCATTTGAAAACGCAGAAAAAATGATGCGCTCGTCATCCGTCAAGGCAGAGCAGTTCGGCAGCTGTGCGAAGCTTACCGTTAAGTGGCGTACAAAGTACCTTGTCGGTATAGTCACCGAATATCTCGTGTTCCCCGATGGCACCGTTACGGCACAGCTCACCTGCAAGAATATCGCACCCGTCGATTTGCCCCGTTACGGCTTTACTTTTGAGCTGACAGACGGCGTTGACGGAATCGAGTATTACGGCAAAGGCCCGCATGAAAACTACTGCGACAGAAAGAGCGGTGCACAGCTCGGCGTTTATCGCTTCCAGAATGTCGAGAGCTTCATTCACGATTATCTTTTCCCGCAGGAGAACGCCAACCGCTGCGATGTCAGATGGCTCAAGGTCGGCGGCGAGAGGGGAGTGACCGTCAAGGCGGCAGGCGAGCCGTTTGAGATGAGCGTACACCCTTACACAAAGCGTATGCTTTATGATGCGGCTCATTCGTGCGAACTTGGCAGAACGCCTAATCTCACCGTCAATATCGACGGCAGACAGCGTGGCGTCGGCGGTGATGTCCCTGCAATAGCAACGCTCAAAAAGCCGTACAAGATAAAACAGTATAAGAAACTTCAGATGAAAGTTATAATTTCGTTTTGATGACTGAATGAATGTCACGCAAAACAGCGCACTCCCGACAGTGATTGTACTGTCGGGAGTGCTTTGCGTTTATAAAAAATCCGACCCGTGATAAGGTCGGATTTTTGCTTTATATTTTTATGCCGATTGTCCGTTGGCGCCCTGTTGCTTGTTGTCAGGACGGTTGCTGCCGTTTGGCGGTGTCGGGCGTTCTCCGCTCGGCATCGAGGGAGCTTCTCCGTTGGGCATTGATGGTATCTCTCCGTCGGGCATCGACGGTATTTCGCCGTTTGGCATTGACGGCGTTTCGCCGCTTGGCAGTTCGGACGGTGTGTTGCCGTTGCCCGTGTCAGGCTTTTGTCCGCCCATGCCGCCGCCCATACCGGGCATACCTGCACCCATACCGTTACCGCTGCCGTAAATGAGGCTGTCGAGGGTTATCTCCTGGCTTTCGCCGCAGGCCGAGACTGTGTATGTGCCGCCTTTTTCAAGGCTCGGACAGCTCACGACAATGCAGTTGTAGTTCTTTGTCGGAGTGTACTGTATGAGCGTCTTGCCCGATGAATCGCTGACACTTATTTCGCCGCCTGCGTAGTTTTGATATGTGAGCAGTATGCTGCCTTGGGTCGAGCTGTCGCCAAAGTTCTCGGCCATGCCGCTTGAACCGGCCGCAATGACTGTGCCACCCGTTATAACTGCCGAGGTCTCGAAGTCTATAGCTGAGTCGCCGCCGCTGACGGGGCCGCTGATATATAATTCGCCGCCCGAAATGTTGAGACTGCCGTTGGAGTCTACGCCGTCACCAGATGCATCTATAATTATCTTGCCGCCCGAAATGGTGATGTCGCATTTTGATGAGCCGCCAAACGGCGTGTCGCTGTCTCCTGCGGCGTTGATTCCGTCATCGCTTGCGGCTATCGTTATATTGCCGCCCGAAATTTCGACGGTCTCGCCCTCAAGGCCCTCGTAGCTCTTTGATATATTTATT